>JAEMTR010000035.1:5194-10865 GCA_016462245.1 Solirubrobacteraceae bacterium | reverse complement strand
GGCGTGCCGTCCTCTTCCAGCATCGTGATGTCCTCGAGCCAGTTGATGTCGCCGCCCGGTGTCGATTCCTGGAGGTCAACATCGTCGATTACCGAGATCTCCTCCTGGTAGTCGAACCGCTTGCCGGTCAAGTACTCGGAGTCGATCGAGACGATCTTCTCCGGGTCCTTACGGGGGTTAGAAACGCTTTGGTCGTTGCTCATTATCAATCTCCTCTTCAGTCCTGTGCCGCGACGGTGTTGCCTGGCTGCCCAACAAACTGCTGCGCCTGGCCCTCGAGGTGGCTTTCGAGCATCTGCTTCATCTCCTGAAGCGTGCGGTCCTCGGTTACGCCGGGGATGTACTCGGTACCGGCGAGCGGCACCTTTGCCATCGCTGCCGCTTCAACAGTCAGAGCGCAGAGGTCTTCTGGCTCGAGGCTGTGAATGTCGGTCTTGCCGCAGGCGCGTGCCAGCAGCTGGACTTCCAGCGTCAGCGTGTGGAGGTAGTTGTAAACCCGCTCGGCTGCCTCATCAACGACGAGCCGCTTGCGCAGCTCAGGGTCCTGAGTTGCGATGCCGACTGGGCAACGGCCGGTGTGGCAGTGGTAACACTCGCCTGCCTCAACGCCGTGAGCGCCCATGTAGTCGGTTACGCCCTCGATCTCCTTGTTGCAGTTCATCGCGATCAGCGGGCCGTAACCCATCGCGACGGCCTTGGCACCGAGCGAGAGGCACTTCGCCACGTCGCCACCGTTGCGGATGCCGCCAGCGACTACGAGATCGATCTCGTCGGCGAGGCCAACATCCTCAAGTGCGCGGCGAGCTTCCGGGATTGCCGCCATCAGCGGAATGCCGGTCTCTTCGGTTGCGAGGTGCGGCCCTGCGGCGGTGCCACCTTCGGCGCCGTCGAGGTAGATGATGTCGGGGCCGCACTTGGCAGCCATGCGGACGTCGTCGTAGACGCGCGATGCGCCGATCTTCAGCTGGATCGGCACCTCGTAGTTGGTTGCCTCGCGCACCTCTTGGATCTTCAGCGAGAGGTCGTCCGGGCCGAGCCAGTCTGGGTGGCGGGCAGGGGAGCGTTGGTCGATGCCGGCAGGCAGCGAACGCATCTCAGCGACCTGCTCGGTCACCTTCTGGCCCATCAGGTGGCCGCCGAGGCCAACCTTCGCGCCCTGACCGATGAAGAACTCGATCGCGTCAGCCAGCATCATGTGATGCGGGTTGAAGCCATAGCGGCTCTGGATCACCTGGTAGTACCACTTGGTTGAGAGGTCGCGCTCCGGCGGAATCATTCCGCCTTCGCCCGAGCAGGTCGCGGTGCCGGCCATCGAAGCGCCCTTGGCCAAAGCCATCTTCGCTTCAAGCGAGAGCGCACCGAAGCTCATTCCGGTGATGTAGACAGGAATGTCGAGCTCAATCGGGTTCTTTGCGAAGCGCGCGCCAAGAACCGTCTTCGTCGTGCACTTCTCGCGGTAGCCCTCGATCACGAAACGGGTCAGCGTGCCGGGCATGAACATCAGCTCGTCCCAATGCGGGATCTTCTTAAACATCGAGAAGCCGCGCATGCGGTAACGGCCGAGTTCGGCCTTCATGTGGATGTCATCGATCACCTCAGGGGTGAAGATCAGGCTCTTGCCGAGCCGTGTGCGCTTCGAGGGTGCGGTTTCGTCAGCCATAATTATCTCCGGTTAAAGGACGAGCTTGCGCTCGTGGGGCTCGAGGTTGTCGTAGTTGTAGAGCTTCTTGCCGCAGACGAACTTCTGCAGCTCAGGTGGCGTGCCGAGGTCGTAAAGGCCCATCTTGCGGGTCACGAACTCGAGGTCTTCGTCGGTCATCTCGCCTGGCACGCAATCGGCGCCGAGCGACTTGACCTTGCCTGCGACGTAGATGATTCCGTCGTACATCGAATCGCCAAGGTGCGGCCCAACGTCGCCGAGCAGAAGCTGGCGGCCACGCTGCATCATGAAGCCGGTATTTGAGCCTGCAGCGCCGGTGATGATGATCGTGCCGCCCTTCTGGTCGATGCCGGTACGGGCACCGACGCGGCCCTTGATCACGAGGTCGCCGCCGCGGATTGCCGCGCCTGTGAGCGAGCCGGCATTGCCGTTGATCACGACTACGCCCGCCATCATGTTCTCGCAGGCCGACCAACCGACGCGGCCGTTGACGGTTACTTCCGGTCCGTCAATCACGCCGAGCGCGAAGTAGCCGAGGCTGCCTTCGAAGGTCATCTTGCAGCGCGTCAGGATGCCAACGCCGAGCGAATGCTTGCCGCCAGGATTCAAAATCGTCACGTCCTCGATCCCCTGCTCGTATACGAGCGAGCGAATCTCAAGGTTGATCTTGCGCGTCGTCAGTTCGGAGGCGTCGATAGTCGCCTTGCCGTCCTTGACTACGGCGACGCCCAGCACGGTGTCGTCAACTTCGACGAGCCCGCGGGCGTCATAAGTGATCTGGCTTTCGCCAACTACCGCGTCCATACCATCACCTCTCCTTCGAATGGGTCATACGTTTCGATTTCACCAGGCACTACTTCGCGGATCGCAATCTCTTCAGATGCGACGGCGATGATGTTGTCGCTCTCATAAAGAACGAGCGGCTTGGCGGCCAGTTCGTCCTTCGCCATCCCGAGCGAATCTGCCGTCACGCAGAGGTATGTGAATACTCCGTCGAGCTCTTCCATGCTCTGCGTCATAGCATCCTCGAGCGAGGTTCCTTCGGCCAACTTCTCGGCTAGGTAGACGGCAATAATCTCCGAGTCGCAGGCCGACTGGAAGCGGTGGCCGCTGCGCTCGAGCCGCCGGCGCCAGTAAAAGTAGTTAGTTAGCTGGCCGTTATGGACAACCGCGACATCCGAGAACGGATAGGCCCAGTAGGGGTGGGCTCCAGCGATGTCAACGTCGGACTCAGTTGCCATCCGTACGTGGCCGATGCCGTGCGTGCCCTGCATCTTGTCGAGGTTGTACTGCGCCGCGACCGTTTCAGCGTCGCCAATGTCCTTGACGATCTCAAGCGCATGGCCGAGCGAAAGAACCTGCGTATCGCGGACCGATTCAACTTGGTCGGCGAGCGTCTTTAGGTCGCCGCTGTAATCGAACGTGAAGGTCGACGTGTAGTCGGTCGTCTCGTCGATCTCGGTGACGCTGGCACCGACGGCGCGCAGCTTGCCTTCAACCTCGGAGCGGCGGCGGACAAGTCGCTCGGCGAAGTCAAAGTCGCGCTTCGTGTTCGTATCGGCGAGCGTGATCCGCATCCGGAACGCCTCGCTCGGCGTGCCGTAGAGCGCATAGCCGGTCGAGTCCGGGCCGCGGTGCTTCATCGACTGCAGCATCTGCTTCATGTCCTCGCCAACGGCATGAGGGCCGTCGCGGTAAATGATTCCTGCAATTCCACACATAAGTAGTTCTCCTGATTGAGGTTGAGTGAGCGGTTACGGGAGGTACTCGAGGTACTCGTCGCGTTCCCAATCGGTGACCGATGCGAGGTGCCGTTCCCACTCATCGCGCTTGTAGTGGTTGAAGATCTCGTAGAGCTTGCCTGGCATCGCCGCCTTCACGACGTCGTCCTTTGCCAGCTCGTCGAGCGCCTGCCCGAGGTTGTCCGGCACCCTTTCAATCTCCGCGCCAGCCTTCAGCAGCTCGTAAGTGTTGCCAACCTGCGGCGGGCCCGGGTCGATCTTCTTGTGCAGCCCGTCGAGACCCGCGTTGAGCAGTGCAGCAACGGTCAGGTACGGGTTGCAGGATGAGTCGACGCCGCGGTACTCAAAGCGGCCGCCGCTCGCTACGCGCACCGTGCATGTTCGGTTCTGCCAGCCCCAGTTGCGGTAGATCGGGGCCCAGAAGCCGGTGTCCCACATACGAACGTAGGAGTTAACTGTCGGGTTACCGACGCACATCAGCGCGTGGAAGTGCTCCAGCAGTCCACCAAGGAAGTGGCGGCCGTCGTCGGAGAGCGATGCTGGGCCGTCAGGATCGTGGAAGACGTTGTTGCCGTCGTCGTCGACCAGTGTGAAGTGGTGGTGGTGGCCGTTTGCCGCGACGCCGGTGAATGGCTTCGGCATGAACGTAGGCAGCAGGTCGTGCTTGCGGCCGACCGCGGCGCAGATCTGGCGGTAGGTAGTGATGTTGTCTGCCGTCTTGACCGGGCGGTCGAAGCGGAAGTTCAGCTCCAGCTGGCCGGGGGCGTCCTCGTGGTCGCCGTAGCTCATGTCGAGGCCCATCTTCTGGCCGTATTCGACGACGTCGAGCAGCACCGGACGCAGTTCCTCGAACTGGTGAATGTGGTAGCAGTAAGGCTCCGTCACTCCGACCGGCGCCTCGCCTGGAAGCGGCTTACGCAGCCACATCATCTCCGGCTCGATGCCGATCAGGAAGTGCAGGCCAAGCTCGTCTTCAAAGCGCTGCACAACCTGCTTGAGGTTCTGGCGCGCATCGGCGTCGAAGCGCTCGCCGGTCTCGGTGTCGTAACAGTCACAGAAGACTCGCGCCACGCGCGGCTCCCATGGAAGCACTTGGAAGGTGTCAAGGTCGGCGATTGCGGCGAGCTCTGAGTCGTCGGGCGTAAAGCCGATGTACTCGCCGTGGCGGTCGGTGAAGAGGTTGGCGGTTGCACCGTAGACGAGCTGGTAGCCCTTCTCGGCGACCTGCGGGAAGAATGAGGCAACGACGCCCTTGCCGAGTACGCGGCCTGTAATAGAGACCTGCTGGAAGTAGACGAACTCGATCCCTTCGGCTTCGATCCGCTTCGTCAGCTCTTCGATCTTCTCGCGGCGGCCGGGAGCGTTGCGCGCTTCCTCGAGTGTCTTTGGCGTTGCGGCCGTCTTAGGAGTTTCCAGCACGTCGCTGACTCCTCCACCCATCTTCACTCCGTTTACTTCGGCCATATCCCGTATCCCTCTCCCGTTGTTGACTGTCGGCTCTTCAACCGGCGAAGCGCGATAATGCCTCACCGGACCGTCTTAGGTCAAATTCGTACAATAGTCGCGCGCGGCCAGCTTTGCCACCCCGTCGGCGCGCCCCTGTCGGAGCGCCTGCGAACAGCCCGTCCAGTCGCCGACTAGGATTGCAAAATGCTGATCAGCGAGGAGATCCTGACCAATGGGTAAGCGAGGCCGCGCACAGGCCGACTCGGGCGAACTCGACCTCGGCAGCACAGCGCAGCCACCAGCGCCGGAGTACATCAAAGGGCCGATGGGAATCAAGCGCCGCAAGCGGATCCCGTTCAGTCAGCGCGAGCGGCTCGGCCATGAAGCCCCTGGCGCAGTTCTGAGGGGTCCTCCGATCACGGTCGACTGCGAATGCGGTGAGCAGGCTGAGCTTCAGTACGGCGACCGCTGGACCTGCCCGAGCTGCGAGCGCGTGTACGACACAAACAAGATCCCGCGCGACCAGTACGAAAAGATTCGCAAACTCCAGTTCCGCTTTCGCCTCCTGCCGATCGTGCTCGGAGTGGTGTCGATCTCGCTGGCAATCTTCTTCACCCTGAGCGGCAACATCTTTGCCGTCTTCATTCTCCTGCCGAGCGTGATCGTCGTTTGGTTCATGCTGCTGCGCCCGCCGCACCGCCGACGCTTCCAGCAGGCGATGAACGAGTTGCCTACGTGGGATCTGCGCGCCGAAGCGCAGTAGTTCCCGCTTCAGCTCTTAGTCAACTCAACTCTGGAGCGACGCCCGCTCTCTGCCTTGAAC
>JAEMTR010000035.1:0-5184 GCA_016462245.1 Solirubrobacteraceae bacterium | reverse complement strand
AGTTGCCTACGTGGGATCTGCGCGCCGAAGCTTCGTAGTTCGATTCCCATTAGTTCGATCGGACCCTGAACGACGAAGCGGGAGCCAATTGGCTCCCGCTTGTCAGTCGTTGCCGCAGGGAAACCCCCGCGGTTAGCGCCTCGCCTAGACCGGAGTCGAGACGGCCGGCTGTTCGTCCGGCATCGGCTGAGCCGGGTCGCGGAAGCGGATGCCGGTCTTGTCCTGAACCACGTGTCGGTAGATGTAGAGCAGGAAGGCAACCACCAGCACTGCCACCCCGATCAACGTCTTGTCGAGCCCGTAGCCGTAGTCGTCTGCGTAAAGGAAACCACCGCAGACCAGTAGGAACAGGTTTACGCAGCCGAGTATGAAGGCGATGCCGACCCACGGCTTCGCCAACTTGATTGGCCGCGGCCAATTTGGCCGGTCCTTGCGCAGCAGCACGAAGCCGAAGAGCGCGCAGACCGTCGCCAGCACGTAGCCGACGTTGGAGACCGCGAGGATTGCGATAACACCGTGGAAGAAGAGGATCAACAGAATGTTGATAACCATGTCCAAGGTCATCGCGAAGGCAGGAACCTTGCGCTTTGACAGCTTCCCTAGCTGAGTCAGCGTCATTCCTTCCTTCGCGATTCCGAACAGCGCTCTCGCGCCGTCCATCGTCGCCGTGTTCATCGAGAGGACCAATCCACCGACAAGGCAGACGACCATCACGTTGGCCAAGGTGCTGCCAACCAGCGTGTCAAAGGCCGTCACGTAGAAGGCGATGTAGGTTGGGTCCGCGGCGACTGTTGCCGTGCCGAGCGTGCCACCAAGGCCGAGCGGCAGCAGCACGTAGACGATGATCGAGAACATCGCTGACGCGCGCAGCGCCAGCGGGGTATCAACCTCCGTGTTGTGGTATTCCGGCGCGAACGACGCAACTGCCTCGAAGCCGTAAGCCGACCAACACATGAAGTAGAGCCAGGTGACGGCTAGGAAGAGGCCACCGTTGGTCCCGACCTCCCACTGCATGTTCGAGGACGACCAGTCGCCCGTGATGTAGGGGAGGAACATCAATACGAAGGCCGGAATCAGCAGCAATCCGCCGGTGATGTAGCCAAACCAGACCGCTGGCCGAACACCGAAGATGTTGAAGGCCCAGACGATGATGATCGCGGCGATGCCGATGATCGCCGGCCAACTGAGGCCAAAGCCGATCGAGTTTGCATCCTGCTGGCCGCTTGCCCAGACAGCGTCCGGGAACCATTGCGTGATGATCAGCGTGCCGACGATTAGGCCGTTGATCGAAAGCACAACCGACCAACCCATCCAGTAGCCGAAGGCGACGATTGGTCCGATGAAGTTCGTGTACTTGCGGAATGCCTCATGGGCATAGACCGCAAGACCACCGGACTTGTTCGGGAACATCGTCGAGAGCTCGGCGTAGATGTTGTTCTGCAATGCGCCAAAGAGAACCGAGATTGTCCAGAGGACTACGGCTCCTGTAGTTCCGAGGACGCCGATTGAACCGCCAAGAGCGGCGATCAGGAAGCCAGGGTTGGCGAGCGCGACTACGAAGCCGTCCCACCAACTCATTGACTTCAACATCTGATTGTGGTCTACCGCTGCTGTGGCCATCTGAACCCTCTTTCTCTCTCGGTTGCGTAAGTACTACAACGGGCAACCGAAACTTAAAGTTCGGATGCTCCTCCCCGCGCGAACTAGTATCAGGTGATACGGAGTGAATGCAAGCAATCCTTTTTCTGATCGGGAAAAACCACGCTGTTTGCTCGTTATCGACTTAGCTGGATCCGGTAGAATGGTTCAAAAGCGCCGATGCCTTCGATTAAAGACCGCTCATCACTGGTTACTCCGGCGGCCGCCGTGCCAGGCGCCTCCGGGCCGGTCGTGCTGGCAACTTTGGCGCTGCGGCCCGACCCGACGGCGGAGCAGATGGCGATCGATAGCTGCCTCGAGGCTGGCGCTCCGCTGATCCTCGTCAACGCCGTTCAGATTCCGATGTACCCAACGACAATGATCGTCGCCGGCGCCAGCGCGATGGTTTTGCCGCACGAGGATGATCGCGTCGCCGTGCGCGCCGCCGGCGATCGGATCGCCGCGCTTGGCATCCCGGTCGAGGTTGTTGGCCTCTTCAGCTCGCGGCCGGTGAAGGCGATTGTTCGTCTGCTCGGAGAGCGCAACGCTGCGTTGCTCGTTTTTGGGCCGTTGCTCTCCGAAGTTGGGCGGCTGCGTCTACGGACGGCTACGCGCCGCCTGCGACGCGACGCCAACTGCCTCGTTTGGGTCGCGCCCGACGGCTGATCGCAGAAGTTGGGAAGATGGTTCGTGGTGTACGACCTAGACAAGCGTCGCACTAAGCGGTAGTAAGTCTTTGAACAAATTGGTTAAGCAGACTCAAACAGCTAAAGCGGAGGATTGAAGATGGCCGAGAAAATGTGGGGAGACGAAGAATTCTGGGGGCTCGGCTACGACTGGGATCCGGATTGGGTACTGACCGAGAAGCAGATTGAGCTGCGCACGAAGCTGATTAACCTCTGCGAGAACGAGATGCGCGCCAACGCGAAGCGCTCCGATGATGAGCTGCTCTACCCCAATCGCAACTTCGAAATCCTTGGCGAGAATGGCTTCTTAGCGCTGACCGTTCCCGAAGAGTACGGCGGCCTTGGCGAGAACCACGTCGCCTTCTCAATGGTTTGCGAGACGATTGCCCGCTACGGCTGCGCCTCGACGGCAATGTGTTACGTGATGCACATGGCAGCGGTCAACACGATCATGCTGCGCCCAACGCCTGAGCTGATCGAGAAGTACATCCGCCCGCTCAACACAGGCAAGATTGGCACGCTCTCCTACTCCGACCCTGAGACCGGCTCGCACTTCTGGTACCCCGTCTCATCCGGCGCTGAGAAGACCGAGGATGGCTTCAAGGTCCGCAAGAAGGCCTCCTGGACGACCTCCGGTGGCTTCGCTGACTTCTACGTCGTTCAGACGACGAGCCCTGACTTCACCGGTTATGACGACCTCTCAGTCTTCGTAATTGACGGCGAGCACATTCAGGCTCAGCCCTCGCTTTGGGATGCCCTAGGGCTGCGCGGCAACCAGTCGGGCCCAATTGAGGTCGACAACGTTGACATCCCCGCCGACCAGATCGTTGGTCCGCTCGGCGACGGCGCTGCCTCCAACGATGAGGCCGTTGATCCGTGGTTCCTGATCGGTTCTTCGTCGGTATGGAGCGGCATCGCGATGGGTGCGATCGACATCGCCAAGCGCCACACGACGCGCAAGCGTCACGTTGACGTTGGCCTGCGCGTCGCCGATTACCCGACGATTCAGGATTACGTCGGCGAGTGCCTGATGGACACCAACGCCTCGCGCATGTTCACCTTCTCGGTCGCTCAGGCCTTCGATAAGGCGACGAACGACAACACACGCGTTCTCGCGCTCGGTGAGACTGCCCGCACCGACTTCCTGCACTGGGCTTGGCAGATCAAGTTTGAGGCAGCCAAGAACGCTGCCCACGTAGTCGACAAGATGCTGCACGCCTGCGGCGGCTCGGCCTACAAGCGCGACATGGAGATGGAGCGCTACCTGCGTGACGCCAAGGCCGGCTGGGTGATGGGCCCGACCAACGAGGTCCTGCGCCAGTTCGTTGGCAAGGCCGTGCTGCTCGGCTTCGAGTCGCTCGACTACTGGAACCAGAGCTACAACAACCGCGCAGTTGAGAACGAGATCAAGAAGCTCGACAGCGACGGCAAGCGCGAGCTTGCTGCGCAGCTGATCGAGCAGGCAGAGAAGGACGTTGCAAACGAACCTGTCAAGGCCTAATCGGGAGCGGGACGCGCGCCGATGGCTACCGGGACAGGACGTCCGACGCTTCTCGTCCCGGGGCTAAAGCCCTACGACCCCGCCTTTGAGTCGCACTGGGTGCGACCGGGCGGGGCGACGGTTCTGCTGATCCAGCCCGACGATCGCGTCACGATCGTTGACAACGACGGCAGCCAGCAGGCCGAGCTGACCATTCTCTCTCCCGATGGCCGCGATGACGCGGGCGCGCTCGGCGCCAAGGCCGATGCACCGGCGAGCGTGCTGCGAGAACTGGTTGCCAAGGCCGAGGGCGACAGTTTCCTAGGCGCTCTTCACGCCCGCGGGCTCGACCCGTCGGAGGCCAACGCAGTAGTTCTCTTCGGCGCCGACTCGCCGCCCGGCAACTCCCAGAGCTTCACGGCCGAGCGCGAAGTTGTAATCGTCGTCGCTGCCCCCGCCGGCCGCGTGATCGATGGCGCCCACCCGGCATCGGCGATCGACGTTGAGATCAACCGCGCCGTGCCGCACGAGGATCCCGACCTGGAGCTTCCGGCGCCGCTTGCCGAACCGAAGCTCGACTTCCGCGTCGAGGCCGCGACAGCGACTTCATACACGGTCAAAAAGGGCGAGTTCATCCAAGTGATCGACGTCAAGGGGCGCCAATGCTCGGACTTTCTCGCCTTCAACGAGGCGAAGCTGCAGAAGGGGCTTGAGCGCGGGCTCGATTCGACCGCGACGCGCAGCCTGATGGGCAACGCTTACCCGCAGCCCGGCCTCCATCGCAAGTACTTCGATAACGACCTTGATCCGCTGCTCGAGATGGTTCAAGACACTGTCGGTCGCCACGACAGCTTCGCCCTGGCTTGCACGAAGAAGTACTACGAGGACATGGGTTACTTCGGCCACATCAGCTGCTCGGAGAACTTCAACGGCAGCCTCGAAGAGTTCCCAGTCGCGCCGCGCAACGGCTGGCCGGCGATCAACTTCTTCTTCAACACCGGCTTCGACGCCGATCTGCAGATCACGGCCGACGAACCGTGGTCGCGCCCAGGCGACTACGTGCTGATGCGCGCGCTTACAGATCTCGTCTGCTGCTCGTCGGCATGCCCAGATGACATTGACCCAGCGAACGGCTGGGAGATCAGCGACATCCATGTTCGCGTCTACGAACCAGAGAACAAGTTTTCGATGGCGATAGCCCATCGCGTAACCCCCGAGGCAAGGCCAGTGATGACTAAAGAGACCGGATTCCACGAGCGCATCTCAGCGCTAACCAGCACGCACGTCGACTATCGCGGCTACTGGCTGCCGACCTGCTTCAACAACGAAGGTCCAATCTCTGAGTACTGGGCCTGCCGCGAGAAGGCCGTGATCATGGAC
>JAEMTR010000034.1:1441-10966 GCA_016462245.1 Solirubrobacteraceae bacterium | reverse complement strand
TCGCGCAGCGGATGAACCTCAGCGCGAAAGAGCGCCTCGTCGGCGTAGATGTTCCCAATCCCGGCGACGGCGCGCTGATCAAGCAGGAAAGCCTTGATCGACGTTCGCTTGCCCGAGGCCAGCGACTTCAACGCAGTGCCATCGAGCGCGCCTGAGAACGGTTCGATCCCCAGCCGGCCGGCGAAGTACTCGTCGAGCGCACCCGCTCCGATGATTACTTCGGCTGTGCCAAAACGGCGCGGGTCGGTAAACCGCAACGTGTGGCCGCCTCCCAGCTCAAAGACGGCGCGCTGGTAGGCCACGGCGGGATCGGCGTCGTAGAGGAAGTTGCCGGTCATCCGCAGGTGGCAGATCAGATAGAGCTCATCGCCAAGGTCGAAGATCAGGTACTTCCCACGGCGGCTGAGTTGTTCGATCGTTCGGCTCTCAATCAACCCGGCCAGTTCGCTGGCGGCGATCGGGCTGCCCCACTTGGAATCGATCACCTCAAGCCGCTCGATCCGCTTTCCGCGCAGCGCAGGAGCCAACTGGCGGCGGATCGTTTCGACTTCAGGCAGCTCGGGCATCACCGCCGAGGATAGGCGCGTCGCCCGTCGGTTGCGCGGAACTTAAGGCGCGCTGGGAATAGTTGCCCGTGGATGGGCGCCGAAGTACTGATCCTTGAGCCGTTCGGCTGAGAGGTGGGTGTAGATCTGCGTTGTCGCGATGTCGGCGTGGCCGAGCATCTCCTGCAGCGCGCGCAGATCGCAGCCGCCGGCCAGCAGATGCGTGGCGAAGGTGTGGCGCAGCGTGTGTGGACTCATCAGCCCTGCCAAACCTGCCGCGCGGGCGTGGCCCTGGACGATCTTGTAGAGCCCCTGGCGCGTCAGCGCCCCGCCGCGCTGATTGACGAACAGGTGCTCCTCGTCGTCAATGCCAACCAGCTTCGGACGAGAATCCTCGAGGTAGACGCGAAGCGCATGGACGGCGGCGCTGCCGACGGGAATCAGCCGCTCTTTAGAGCCTTTGCCGCGGGCGCGCATCACGCCTTGATCGAGATCTATGTCGCCGACCAGCAGCCCCGTCGCTTCCGATGCGCGCAGGCCGCAGGCGTAGATCAGCTCCAGCAGCGCCCGATCACGCTGTGCGGCGGCCGTGTTGCCCTGCGGTGCGGCGAGGAGCATCATCACTTGGTCGCGGCTCAGCACCTTCGGCAGGCGGCGGGACTTGCGCGGCGCGCGCAGCTCGGCGGTCGGGTCGTGGTGAATCAGCTCTTCGCGCCTGAGGTGGCGGTAGAACGAACGCAGGCAGGCGGTCTTGCGCTGCAAGGTTGCGGCGGCAACCGGCGGACGGTCAGGACCGCCCTGCGTCAGTTGGTCAAGGAAGCCTGCAAGCTCGCTGTGACCGGCGGTGAGGACGTCTGCCCCACTCTGCTCGAGGTAGAGGCCAAACTGCATCAGATCGGTTCTATAAGCCCCGAGCGTGTTGCGCGAGAGGCCGCGCTCCAACTCGAGGTAGGCGAGGAAGTCGAGCACGTGGTGCTGAAAGCTGCGCTGCGCGGGAGCGGTCGTGATCGCCATTGGGGTGCAGTTCGCCGCCGAGCTGCGCCTTCCTTACCGCTGCAACAGCCGCTGCGCGAGGCGGCGCGACGCGACTAGCTAGCGATCTCTGCGGCCAGCAGCATGCCGCCAGCGAGAGCGGCGCCAAAGAAGAGCGGGTCTTCTTCAATAGAGCGTCCCATCGTCGTCCCTGGCAGGCCGCTGTCTCCGTAAGCGGCGAGATCTACTTCGAGTTCGACGACAGTGTGGCCGCAGCCGCGCGTGATCTCCTCCCCTGCGCCCTGCGGCGCGGCGACGCTGACAGGAGCGAGTAGGAGGTCGAGCACAGTTTGCGTGTGGTGCGAGGCACCTTGGTGGCGGTCGCGCGCGTCGCCGTTCGACATCCGCGGCGCGACGACGACCGGGCAACCGAGAGCGAGCGCGGTGTGGGCGGCGTCGAGCGCCGCCATTCCGCCATGGCCGAGCCGCGAACCCGAGCCGATGATTCCCGGCCCCGGGGCGACGACGGCAGCGTCCCATCCAAGTTCTCCAATCCCGTGCGCGAGGCCACCGGCGAGCGTGATTGCCTCCGCTTCACCGCCGTAGCTGGCGCCCGCAGTGATCGTTCCAGCAAGCAGCCCCTGTTCGCGCAGCTCGACCACCGTCCGCGAGTGCCCACCCGGAAGCGCCCCGCCGCCGCCTTGGACGTAACCAAGCCGCGTGCCCTCGCGCACCTGAGCTACGGCCCAAGCGAATGGAGCAAGCTGCCCGTGGAGGAAGCAGACGCCGACAGGCCTCGGCGTTGGCAGATCTTCTGCGCTGCCGTCCTCGACCGCGAGCACGGCGTGCTGGAGCGAGCTGTAGTTGAGCTTCATCACGTGCGCCCCGGCGACGCCCTCGCCGCCGAGGCCACGCGTGAGATTTACGTGGACTACATCGAAGCCGCCCGAGCCGAGCGCTAGGTCGGCCGCCTGCGTGTTGACGATCACGGCGTCGCCGACCTCGCAGGGGCCCAGCAGCGCGGTGTCGGCAGTTGCCGCGCGCGGGCCCCGGCCCGGAACATCGACCAAGAGCTGCTGCTCGGGCGCGACCGGCCCGACTTCGGTGACAACCCCTTCGCGAAGTACGAGCATCGGCTAATCCTGACCGAATGCGTCGATCAACGCGAATGTGACGTTCAACATCGCCTCGAGCTGCGCAACGGCGACGCGTTCACTTGGCTCGTGCGGGTTCTGCGTGCCATTGGCAAGGTTGATGCAGGGGAAACCCTTGGCGCGCAGCGCGTTGGCGTCTGAGCCACCACCGCTGGCGACCATCTTTGGCTCGTAACCACAAGCCTCGAGCGCGGCCTTCGCCGCGACTACGCCGGGCTCATCATCGCCGAGCTTGTAGCCGATGAAAGAGCGCTCAATCGTCAGATCGAGATCACACTGACAATCGGGCTCGTTGGCGGCGTCCTGAAAGGTTTCAGCGACCGCCTCGGCCATCAGCTCGGCGCGACCCTCTTCGAGCGACCGCACCTCCCCATCAACCTGGCAGTGCTCGGGTACAACGTTGGTGCCGGCGACGCCGCCACGGATCCGTGCCACGTTCGCGCTGCTGAGCTCGTCGATCCGCCCATCCGGCAGCGCTGCGACTGCCCGCGCCGCCGCTGTGATCGCGCTGCGTCCATCCTCTGGTGACATGCCTGCGTGCGCGGCGCGGCCGCGAATGTCGGCGCGCCAACGAATGTGCGTCGGCGATGCGGCGATGATCTCGCCGATCGGCGTGGCGTGGTCGTAGACGTAGCCGAGCTCGGAATGAAGCGTGCTGACATCGAAGGCGTTGGCACCAAGCAGCCCCGGCTCCTCAGCGACGGTGAAGCAGAGTTCGAGGCCGACAGCAGCGCCTTCAATTGTGGCGCGCCGCGCAAGCTCGAGCAGCACTGCGACCGCGGCCTTGTTGTCGGCGCCGAGGATCGTGTCGCCCTCGCTCTCCCAGCCGCCATCAACGACCACGGGAACCACAGGCCCTTCGTGCGGAACGGTGTCAAGGTGCGCGCAGAAAAGCACCGACCTCGACGCGTCCGGACCGATTCGCGCCAACAGGTTGCCGCTCTGTCCGCCGATAACCGCGGCCGCGCCATCCTCCTCTACCTCTACCCCAATCTGCTCCAGTTCGCTGCGCACGTAGGCAGCCACCGCGCCCTCGGCGCGCGACGGGCTGGGAATCGCGCATAGCGCGGCGAAGGTTTCGTTTAAGCGCCGGGTCTCAAGCTCCGAGGCGGGCCTCATCGCTGAGACAATCAGGCCGTGCGACGACTTGCGTGAGCGTCATCCTCGACGTCGGACTCCGCGCCGCCGCCGCCGCGAGCGGCGAACGCTGCCGCAACGAACTCGCGGAAGAGCGGAGCCGGACGCTCAGGCCGCGACTTGAACTCCGGGTGATATTGCGCAGCGACGAAGAACGGGTGGACGTCGGTCGGCAATTCGACGGCCTCGACGAGCCGCTCGTCGGG
Source organism: Solirubrobacteraceae bacterium (assembly GCA_016462245.1). GTDB lineage: Bacteria > Actinomycetota > Thermoleophilia > Solirubrobacterales > Solirubrobacteraceae > F1-60-MAGs163. The sequence continues at coordinate 6,952 of JAEMTR010000034.1, read as the reverse complement.
CGAGGTACCGCTGACGATCAGCCCGGCGTGCTCAAGCTTTTTGCGCAGCGCGATCGAAACCTCGTAGCGATGGCGATGGCGTTCGTAGACAACGGCCTCGCCGTAACAGTCGCGCACGATCGTGCCGCTGTGCAGCTTGATCGGATCGGCGCCAAGGCGCATCGTGCCGCCAAGATCGGAAACCTCTTTCTGCTCCGGCAGCAGATCGATTACGGGCCATTCAGTCTCAAGGTCGAACTCGGTCGAATTGGCGCCGTCCATGCCGGCGATCGAGCGAGCGAACTCACAGACTGCCATCTGCATCCCGAGGCAGACGCCGAGGTATGGAATCTTCTGCTCGCGAGCTACGCGAACGGCACGGATCTTGCCTTCGATGCCGCGGCCGCCGAAGCCACCAGGCACAAGAATTCCATCCGAGCCACCAAGCCGCTCGAGCGCGACCTGATCGTCAACGAGGTCCTCGGAGTCAACCCAGTCGATCTCAACCTTCGCTCCAGCGAGGTTTCCGCTGTGCAGCAAAGCTTCGCTGACAGACTTGTAAGCGTCTGCCAGCGCGATGTACTTGCCAACCAGCGAAATCTTGACCGGCGCTGTCGCCTCGACGGCGCGCGTGACGATCGCGTCCCACTCACTGAGGTCGGCCGGTGCGGCCTCAAGCCCGAGCTCGTCGCAGATGAAATCGTCGACCTTCTGCTCGCAGTACCAGAGCGGCACCTCATAGATGTCATTTACGTCCTTGGCTGAGATAACAGCCTCAACTGGGAGTGACGCGAACAGCGCGATCTTCTTACGAATATCGACCGAGAGCTCGCCCTCGCTGCGGCAAAGCAACATGTCGGGCTGAATACCGATCCTGCGCAGCTCGTTGACCGAGTGCTGCGTCGGCTTCGTCTTCAGCTCCCCAGCGTGGCCGATGTACGGCACGAGCGTGAGGTGGATGAACATGCAGTTGCGGCGACCGACGTCAACGGGGAATTGGCGGATCGCTTCAAGGAACGGCAGCGACTCGATGTCGCCGACCGTTCCGCCGATCTCGGTGATCACAACGTCAACGTCGCTTGTCTCCGCGATCAGCTTGATCCGCTGCTTGATCTCATCGGTGATGTGGGGAACAACCTGAACGGTCGCTCCGAGATAGTCGCCGCGGCGCTCGCGACGGATAACCGCGTCGTAGATGCCGCCAGCGGTGACGTTCGAGGCCCTCGTCGTGTTGGAATCGGTGAACCGCTCGTAATGGCCGAGGTCAAGGTCGGTCTCGGCGCCGTCCTCGGTGACGAAGACTTCGCCGTGCTGATACGGCGACATCGTCCCCGGATCGACGTTGATGTAGGGATCGAACTTCTGCAGGCCGACGGTGAGGCCGCGGGCAACCAAGAGCCGCCCGATAGAGGCGGCGGCGATTCCTTTTCCGAGGGATGAGACGACTCCGCCTGTGACGAAGATGTGACGGGGCTGGCGTTGAGCGTCAGGCACGATTAACAATTCTCCCTAATGAGTCTAGATGACTGAGTCCCGGAGTTGATTCGACGAGCGTGTTGATCGAACGAACTTCCCCGTAAATGGTTAATAGAACGAGTACTGCGGCTGCAATCGCTAGCCCGGTTGTGCCGAGCACGAGCACCAGCCAGATGCCGGCAACAACGCCGACGACATTTGAACCGCTATCGCCAAGGATCCCGCGCTCGCGCAGATCGAGCGCGCCGCAGACGAGGATCGGGCCGACCCAGAGGCCGAGGCTGAAAAGCGGGTCGAAGCTCCAGGCCCCGAGCGTGCAGCCGATTCCGACGAGCACGAAGACTTTGACCGAGCGGCCCGGGCGCAGGTCGAGCAGATTGAAGAGGTTTGTCGAAAGGACGATCACCAGCGAAGCGAGCAGGAAGCGGGCGACGCCGTCCTGAGTAACAGCGCACCAGGCGAGCGCTAGCCCGAGCGTGCCAAAGGCCTTCAGTGCGCCGGTGCTGAAGGCGCCACTGAGCGCCGCCCCACCATGCCCACGCCAGCCGCGAGAGCTGCCCGCGAAAGCATCATCGGCGATCCCGAGCGCGATCACGCCAAGAACCAGCGGCAGGCCGACGAGCTCAAGCGTGTTGAGGTCCAGCAGTCCAGCCAGCAGAGCGAGCGGTATCAGCGCCGCCAGCGCGGCTGCGGGAATCAGCAGGCCGAGCGGGCAGGGAAGCATCTCGTCGCGGTAGTTGGAGCGGAGGTGGCCACCGTTGGTGAGAAAGCTGACCAGCGAGGGTGCGAGCGCCAGGGCGATCAGCAACGAGAAGATCAGTGGAAGCGCTGGCACCTGAGCAACTTACATAGGAGCGCGGACGGGCATTTGCCTGCCGAAGCGGCTCTTCGCTACCTTTGGCAGCAGTCCGAACTAGGAGCGAACGATGAACAACGACGAGCCAGTCCAGCCAGCCGAACTCAGCGACGAGCAGTGGCGCGAGCGCCTCGACCCTGAAGCCTTCGCCGTCCTGCGCGAAGCTGCTACCGAACCAGCTTTCACTGGCGCCTACAACGACGAGAAGGGCGCAGGGATGTTCCGCTGCAAGGGCTGCGACGCGGAGCTATTCGCCTCCGACACTAAGTTCGACTCCGGCTCCGGCTGGCCGAGCTTCACCGACCCCGTCGTCTCCAGCGCAGTGACGCTGATCGACGACAACTCGCACGGAATGACTCGCACCGAAGCGGTCTGCGCCAACTGCGGCGGCCACCTCGGGCACGTCTTTGACGACGGCCCGGGAGCCAGCGGCCAGCGCTGGTGCATTAACTCCGCCGCGCTTGATTTCGAGGCGCGCGAGTAGCTGTTAGCCGGCCGCGAGTTCTGGCCCTGGCAGCAGGCTGCCAGCGTCAGGGCCGCTGCCGAAACTGCCCTGCGCGCCAGCGAGTGCGAAGACCAACGCAGCCTGGCCAGCAGTCTCGTCAATGTTGTCAACGCTTGAAAGCCCGTGCGAGCGGTACCAAACGACTTGGCTTGGACTCGTCGTCGTCGCCTGGACGCCAACGACCGGGCTGCGCGTCTTCGTGAGGCCATCCATCAGCCCGCCCTCAAGCAGGTTCGTTTCGGCAGCCGCCTCTGGATCGAGCACGCGCGGCATGCGCACAACGACGATCGCGTCAAATGGACCGAGGCCACCGGCGCGGGTCGTGAACAGCGCGTCGGCCTCGGCTCTGAGCAACTGCCCGCCGAGGATCATCTGGCGACCGATCGTCCGCCCGAACGAGCCGAGTAGCGCTGTTGAGCTGTCGAGCTGCGAGTAACGACTAGTGCCTGCGTTGGCAGCCAGCGCAGCAGTGTCTGGCGGCTGCTTCAGCGCCAGAGTTCCGCTCAGCTCAGCGCCCGTCGCCTCTAGTGCCGCGCGGACGTCGTCAGCGATTGCCTCATCGGGCTCGCCGAGGAAGAGCAGCCCGACCTTTGAGCCCTGGAGCCGCCCAGTGACGACAAACGGGTATGAAGCGCGCGCGTAACGCTGCGCTGCCTGCAGCCGATCCTTCGTCTCTTGCTCGTTGGCCTGTGCGCCTCGCAGGTCGTCGCGCAGACTCGAGCGGACCTGCTTCTCGGCCGAGGAGACGAGGCCAGCGTCGCCGATCGCAACTCCTAGCAGCACGCCGACCGCCAGCGCAACGAGCACGGCGGCGAGTGAGACGGCGTGGTAGCGGAAATCAAACACGCCGCGACCCTAGACGTTCCCGCCGAGCAGCACGCGGAGCTTGAGCCAGAAGAGATCGACCACCTCATACAGAGCTGGCGTCACGAGAATCACGGTCACGAAGGCTATAAGCCCTGCGGCGAGCACAATCACGGCCGGAGATAGCCCCGGCGACGGTCGGTAGAGGCGGCTCACTCCCTTGGCGTCAACGATCTTCTCACCCAAGCGCAGCCTCGTCAGGAAGGTTGACGACATACCGCGGCGGTTCTTGTCAAGAAACTCAACGAGATTGAACTGCGAACCGACCGAGATGATTAGCGAAGCGCCCTTCTCGCCGGCGATCAGCATCGCCACGTCCTGGCTCGTTCCCGGTGCTGGAACAACCTTGTGCTCAAGCGCGAGGCCGTCGAGCAGCTCGCGGCCCGGGGCGCGACCGTCGGGGTAGGCGTGGACGACGAGCTCGGCGCCGCTGCGCAACGTCGCATCGGAAGCGGAATCCATGTCTCCAACGATCATGTCGGGCTTGAACCCTTCCTCGATGATTGCGTTGGCGCCACCGTCGACGCCGACGAGCACGGGGCGCGTGTCGCGGATGTATGGCCGCAGTGCCTGCAGGTCGGCCTGATGGTCTACGCCACGGACGACGATCAGGGCCGGCCGATCGCGAAAATCGGTGTCAAAGCGCGGCAGGTCGATCTTGCCCGAGAGCAGGTCCTGCTCCTCAACCATGTGCTCGACCGTGTTGCGGGCGAAGGCTTCAAGCGCGCCGCCAATCTCGAGCCGGCGCTGAACGTTGTCAGCTCGAACCAGCTCCGGCCTCTGCAACGTGCCGGCGACGAGCATTTCGCCACTACGCCAAACTTCGCCGCCGCGCAGTTCGAGCGCGTCGCCGTCGCTGCAGAGCTCGAAGAGGCGGTCATCGGGAAGATCGATCAAGGTGATCCCAGCCTCCACCAGCAGTAGCGGCCCCATATTTGGGTACTCCTCGGAGCGTGAAGCGCGGCAGTTAAGGACAGCGACCGCTTCAGCTGTGATCAGGTCCTCAGCTGAGACGCGATCGAGGTCGTCGTGATCGATTAGCGCTACCTCGCCGGCGCGCAGGCTGCGCACGAGCTTCTTTGTCCGTCGCCCGCAGCGCACCGGGCCGCGAACGGTGGGGGTCGAACTGGTTTGGGGCGGAAGCGTCATCGCCTCGCGAGTTTAGGCGTAGCGCGCGTAATTGGGTTAAGCGGCGTTGCGCAGCTCACGTGCGTGGCGCAGCGCGGCGCTGTCGTCCTCTTCTGCGCCAAGCATGCGGACTAGCTCACCGACGACCTCCGGCTCGCGCAGCTCTGTGACTGTCGTCAAGACTGGGTCGGTTGCCGAATCCTTCTCGATCGAGAAATGACGGTCGGCGAGCGAGGCAATCTGCGGCAGGTGGGTAATGCAGAGGACCTGACGATCGGAGGCGAGGCTGCGCAGTCGTTCGCCGACCACGCGGGCCGTCTTGCCACCAACGCCGGCATCGATCTCGTCGAAGACCAGTGTCGTGGCCGAGCCGTCATTGGCAACGCCGAGCAGCGCGAGCATCACGCGCGAGAGTTCGCCGCCGGAGGCGATCTCGCGTAGCGGGCCGGCAGGAACTCCGGGGTTGGTCGCGATCATGAAGTCGACACCGTCGCCGCCGGTCGGGCCATCGTCGCGCTGGCTTAGCTCAACTGCGAAGCTCGCGCCGACCATTGCCAGCTCGTCGAGCCGCGCGCAGACCTGCTTTGCGAGTTTCGGGGCCGCGGCCTTCCTCGCCTTATGCAGCTCGGCGGCGAGTGCTGAGCTGGCGGCGGTCGCCTCGGCCAGCTCGGCGCCCGCTGAGTCGAGCGATGCCTCGGCGTCG
>JAEMTR010000034.1:0-1431 GCA_016462245.1 Solirubrobacteraceae bacterium | reverse complement strand
TGTCGCCCCCGGGCTGCGCGAGAAGCCGGAGGAGCGACTGGCGCGGCTCGCTCGCCGAGCGCGCACGCACGGCGGCTCTGTTGCCTCGGCGTCGGTTAGCAGCGCTAGCCGCTGGCGCGATTCCTCTGCGTAGGCGAGCACCGTGGCCACAGAGCCGCCGTGCTTGCGCGCTAGGCGATCGAGCAGCGCCAGTCGCTCCTCCGTCTTCTCGAGCAGCCCGGGTTCGACACCAAGCGATTCGCAGTAGCGGCGAAGCTCGGCAGATAGGTCGTCGGCCTCAATTGTGAGCGACTGCCAGCGCGAGCTGAGCTCGTCGAGCTGCGCATCTATCCCGGTGACGCCCTCGAGCCCGCTTCCCGCCGCTGCGAGGCTCGAGTTGACCCCGTCGCCGTCGTCCGGCGCTAAGGCTTCGCAGGCCGCAAAGGCGGCGCTCCGCAGCCCTTCAACGTGGGCGAGCTTGCCGCGCACCGCCAGCAGCTCTTCCTGCTCGCTTTCGTTCGGCGCTGCCTCATCAATCTCTGCCAGCTCGAACTGGAGCAGGTCGAGCTCGCGCTCGCGCGCGCCGTCGAGCGCCTTGAAATCGTCAAGTCGTTGCTGGCACTCGATCACGTTCGCGTGCGCGGTAGCCATCGCCGCCCGGCGCGCCTGCTGCTCACTGCCGCAGAAGCCGTCGAGGATCTCTAGCTGAGCCGACGCGACGGTCAGCTTGCGGTGTTCGTGCTGACCGTAGAAGACGAGCATCGTCGCCGCGACGTCGCGCAGATCTCCGACCGTCGCCGAGCGGCCATTAATTAGAGCACGCGTCCTGCCCTCTGCCGCCACGCGCCGAGCGAGGACGAGCTCCTCGGCGTCGGGCGGGATCCGCTCGCCAAGTTCGCTGCGCAGCCGGTCTGGCAGTGCGAATACTCCTTCGACGTACGCCTCGTCGGCCCCGGGCCGGACGATTCCAGCACGCGGTCGGCCACCGAGCAGCAGGTCAAGCGCGTGAGCGAGCACCGTCTTTCCCGCCCCGGTCTCCCCAGTCAGCACGTTGAGCCCAGGCGCGAGCCGCAGCTCAGCGCTTTCAATCAGCAGTAGATTCTCGACTCGCAGCTCGTGCAGCACTGCTTCGGTTTAGCAGCGCGCGGGGACGGATTGGGCCTCTTATTGCGACTGCTGTGGCACGTTTGAGCGCAACTTGCAGAGCCGCGTTACCGACTTACGACGAAGCTAGGCGACCGAAGGTTTCGCGAAGCCGCCGGTAGAAGCTCGAGTCGATCGGTAGCGCTAGGACCGAGGCCTCCGGGCTGAAGCGCGCCGTTACTTGGCCGCCTGGTGCAATCTCGGCTATCGGCCGTCCGTCAACGGAAAGCTCAACCGGGTCGTGCGAGCGATTATCGATCGTGAGCTCGTCCTCGGGCGCAATTACGAGCGCCCTGGCGGTCAAAGAGT
>JAEMTR010000181.1 GCA_016462245.1 Solirubrobacteraceae bacterium | reverse complement strand
ATAGAGCGTCGGTCTACGGAACCGAAGGTCAGAGGTTCGAATCCTCTCGGGCGCGTGAAGATCGCGAAGACCGGGCTCAGGCCGGGCGTTCGAAGACGGCGATCAGGCAGCCGCCTAAGGTGTGCGAGTTGTGGTGCGTGCCGGGTTCGTAGCTGACGAAATCGCCGGGGCCAAAAACTGTGCCGTCGCTGTCAACGAGGTCGCCTTCGACGATCAGGAACTCTTCCCAGCCGACGTGGTTATGGGCGACAGTCACTGCGCCGGGCTCCATCCGCATTGCATAACAGCCGAAGCCGGTCTTCCGATCAAGGCTCAGTGAGAGCCAGCTGATGTCGTCCTGAACTGGCCCCTCCATGTCGTACTCGCCGAACTTGTCGGCGTGGAGGTTGATCTGCCTGCGCTGCCCACTGAGATCCTGCCCTTCAAGATTCTCACCCATAGCTAATTCCTCTCTCTCACAAGCCTAGTCGGCGACCGCAAGGCGAGCGAACCTGTTGAGGTTCCGCCCGATTCGCTACCGTCAAAAGAATGGAAGCTTCTCTGGAAGAACCGCTCGGCGGCAGCACTACGCACAAGCTACGCCGCCTCAACATAATCGTCGGCCTCGTCGCCGCCGCGCAGGCGGTCGTGCTGCTGATCATCGCCAAGCCTGCCTCGCTGCCGGTCAACATGACCTACATGCTGGGGCCTCCCGGCGAGGGCAAGTACAGCCCGCCGACGGAGCTCTTCGGAATGCGGATCGACATCGCCGTCGCGCTCTTTCTGCTGCTCGCCGCGGCCGATCACTTGATCGTCGCAAGCCCGTGGGCAAACCGCTGGTACAACGCAAACGTGGCGCGTGGAATCAACCCGGCGCGCTGGTGGGAGTACTCGATCAGCGCTTCGCTGATGGTCGTGCTGATCGCGATGCTGACTGGCATCAGCGAGGGAACGGCATTGATCGCAATCTTTGGCGTCAACGCCGCGATGATCCTCTTCGGGCTCGTGATGGAGTACGTCAACGAGGGGCGCGAGACGGTTGACTGGCGCCCCTTCATCTACGGCTGCATCGTCGGCGCCGTGCCGTGGATTGCGATCGCGATCCAGCTCTTCCCGATCAACCTCGACAGCGGCGGCCAAGCGCCGACCTTTGTATACGTGATCTTCTTCACGCTCTTCGTCCTCTTCAACACCTTCGCGATCAACATGTGGCTTCAGTACCGCCGACGTGGACGGTGGGCGAACCCAGTCCACGCTGAGCGCGTCTACCTTTGGCTCAGCTTGATCGCCAAGAGCGTGCTCGCTTGGCAGGTCTACGGCGGCGCGCTGGCAGGCAGCTAGTAAGCAGCGCGAACCGTTTTAGGCAAGTATTGAGCAGATGAGTCAGGAGCTGGTCGTAATAGAGGTCGCAAGCGAACAGCCGCGCAGCGACGATGGAGGTGGAGTTTTCGGCCTGCTCGGCCGCGTCGCAAGCTTTGGCGTGCGCTCTACCGGTGATGCGATTGAGGCTGTGATCGGCTCCGATGCGGTTGAGGAGAGCATCAACCGCCTGCTCAGCAGCCCGGCGATTGAGCGACTAATTCAGACCGCGCTGAGTGGACCGCTCGTTGATGCTCTGAGCCGCGAACTGGTGCGCCAACGGGTCGTCGAACGGATTACGACGACACTGATTGAGGCCGGCGTCTTTGAGCCGATAATTGACGCCTTCCTTGAACGGCCCGAGCTGTGGGTTTTGGTCGAAGAGATTGCGCAGAGCCCGTCCGTCAGCGACGCGATCCGTCAACAGAGCTTCGGTTTCGCCGACCAGGTTGGCGATGAGGTCCGCGGCCGCAGCCGCAGCGCCGACGACATCCTTGCCCGCGCTGCGCGCCGCCTTGTTGGTCGCCGCGGCCAAATGGCTGCCCAGCGGCCGTCAGACGGGGACGCTCACGTTGAGGGCGAGAACGGCGATCAAGCGGCCGCAGCGAAGGGCAGCGAGTGACTACCGCCGGTTCCAGCCCGCAGCGCCCGAAAGCGCAGCCGCCAACGCCACCCGGGTTAGACACGGCGACCAACCGTGCGCAGGTTGAAGCAGCGGTGCGGCTGCGTGGATCGGCCGCCGTCAAGGGCGCGCCGCAGCGTTACGTCGGCCTGATAACGCGGCTGCTGGGCTTTGCCGTTGACGTCGTGATCATCAACCTTGTCGCCGCCTTCAGTTGGGCCGTTGTCGCGCTAACGATGTCGGCGCTGAACGTTCCCGACAGCGTTGACTCAGCGATCGTCGGGATCATGGCGATCCTCTACCTGATCTGGGCCGGCGGCTATTTCGTCGCCTTCTGGAGCGGAACAGGGCAGACGCCTGGCGCGAGAGCGCTTGAGTTCCGCGTCGTTGACGCAGAGGATGGAAAGCCGATCAAGCTCGGCCGCGCGCTGGCGCGTCTGGCCGGAATGCTGCTCGGAGCGCTCCCCTTCTTCGCCGGGTACATCCTCGGCCTCTTCAACGAGCGCTGCCGCTGCCTGCTTGACGTCTTCGGCGACACAGTCGTGATAGACGCTCCCGTCTACACCGTCGCAGACCGCCGCAGAATGGCCCGTGAAGCGGCAACCAGCCAATACACTCCGCGCCACAGCGCAGCCAAGCAGCGTGCTCAGCCAAATGACGCTGACGCGCTTTAGCGCCCAACTTCGAACCCACAACAGCCCGCGAGAGGAAAACGAATGCCAGTAGATCCAGGCCCAGAGGACGTCAAGCGCTACGTCGAAGAAGACGACGGCGGCCCCGTCGTGATGCTCAACATGCTCAAGTACAAGGCTGATGGCGGCCGTGAAAGCTACGGCGAGTACGGCGCCAAGGTGATGGCCTTCCTTGAAGCGGTAGGCGGCGAAATTCTCTACGCCAGCGAAACATCGACCGCGCTTGTCGCACCTGACGGATGGGATTGGGAC
>JAEMTR010000180.1 GCA_016462245.1 Solirubrobacteraceae bacterium | reverse complement strand
ATTCCTGGCTCGTTCTCCGGCATCTCTCCCGGGCCGTAATCGTTGAAAGGGCGGCAGATTGTGTACGGCAGGCCATGCTCGTCGTTGGCAGCGCGGACCCAGTGCTCGCCGGCGAGCTTGCTGAAGCCGTAGGCCGAGGTTGGCACCGGGCACTCGGCGATGTACGACTCAGGCGTGGGGAAGAGCGCGGCGTTCTCAAAAACCATCGAAGAGGAGACGTAGGTGAAGCGCTCAACGCCTTCGGCAATCGCAGCGCCGACGACGGCGTTGTAGAGCGAGCTGTTGACGTCGGTCAGCGTGTAGGGGAGCTTGTGGAAGTTTGCGATTCCACCAACGATTGCCGCGAGGTGGATCACGTGCGTGCAGCCGGCCGTTACCTCGCGCGCCTGATCGCGGTCGCGCAGATCACCGCTGTGGACCTCGCAGGCCTCGACTATCCACTGCGGCGCTTCGCGCTGGTCGGAGACGCGCACATCCCACTCAGGGTCGGCAAGCAGCCGCCTCACGACGGCCTGACCGATCGTTCCGGCGCCGCCGGTTACAAGAATCTTGGGCACTGGCTTGGAGCCTAGCGACGGGCCGCGGGTACGATGCGAATCGCGTGCCACCGACAATTTCGATCGTCACTCCCTGCCTCAACGCCGCCGCCACGATTGGCCGTACGCTCGATAGTGTCGCCAATCAGGGATACCCGGGGATCGAGCACATCGTCGTTGACGGCGGCTCTACCGACGGAACGCTCGAGCTGCTGGCTCAGTTCCGTGACGTTAAGGTTATCTCCGAGCTCGACGAAGGTCTTTCCGACGCCGTCAACAAGGGCATCGCAATCGCAAGCGGCGAACTAGTCGGCTGGCTTAACGCCGACGATTGGTATCTACCCGGGGCGCTCGCAGCCGTTGGCGATGCGGCCGAGGCAAACTCGCGTGCTGAATGGTTCACCGGCGGCTGCCTGATCGTCGATGGCGGCGGCAATGAGATCCGCGGCGGCGTTACGGCCTACAAGAACTTTCTGCTCGGCCGCTACTCGTTCCCGCTCTACCTGAGCCAGAACTTCATCTCCTGCCCGGCAACCTTCATCCGGGCGTCGGCGCTCGAAGCGGTAGGGCCTCTGCGGCTCGATTACAGCTACTCGATGGACTACGACCTCTTCCTCCGCCTCGCCCGCCGCGGCGATCCAATAATCCTCGGGCGCGACCTCGCTGTCTTCGCGATGGCCGAGGGAACGAAGAGCATGACCGGCTTTGACAAGCAGTTCAGCGAGCACGCCGAGCAAGCGCGCGCTCACGGAGAGGGCCACCCGCTCGCCGTCGCAGCGAACTCAGTCGTCAGCCAGCTGATCGTGCTGGCTTACCGGCTGCTGCGCTTCATCCGCCGCGCCGACTAGAGCTTCCGGCTCGGCCTGTTCCGCTTCGATGATCGCCAGCCGCTGAGCAAGAATCCGAGTCTCATCCTGGAGCCTCGAGAGCACGGTCGAGAAGTTGAGCAGCAGCAAGAGGATGAAGACGACCGCTACGAGGAAGAGCGCAGTTGGTGGGTAGGCGATTCCGATCAGCTTTGAGATCTTCTCGAGCAGGCCTTGCCAAACCGAAAGGCCGAGGATTGCGAAGGCGCTGAAGAGCCAGAGCAGTGCGTAGCGTTCGCTGAGGCGCCGTCGGCGGACAAGTTCGATCACGAGGATCACAAGCAGAAGCGCTGCCAGCAGCGTGACGATTTGAATTCGCTTGTCCATGCCTAGCTGTCCGTGACCGGTTGTGCTTTGCGGGCCCGCAGCAGCCCGACGAAGAGCGCCAGCAGCACCTTGACCATGTAATAGGCCGACTTGCCTGAGCTGATTGAGGATGATCCTTCGGTCCGAAGGTGCATCTGAACCGCGACCTCTTTCATCTTAAGGCGGTGCTGGTGGAGCATCAGCACGACCTCTACCTCTGGATAGTCGTGAGGGTAATCGGAGGCGAAGAGCTCGATCGCGCGGCGGTTGTAAAGCCGGAAACCGGATGTTGGGTCGGTCACGCGCTGGCGCAGAAATGCAGAGAGCAGGAAGGCGAAGATGTGAATTCCAGTCCGGCGGCTAATCGGCGCCGGGTAGCGGTCGTGCTCACCCTCGCCCAGAAAGCGCGAGCCGCAGACCATGTCCGCCTGAGACGTCGCCATCTCGGATTCCAGCGCCGCGACAGCGAGTGGTTCATGCTGGCCGTCGCCGTCGATCTGCACCATCCGCTCGTAGCCGCGGTCGCGGGCGAAGATGAAACCGGTCTGCACGGCGCCGCCGATTCCAAGATTGAAGGGGGTTCGGATTACGTGGGCGCCTGCCTTCGACGCCGTCTTGGCGGTCGAGTCAGCCGATCCGTCGTCGATCACTACAAGGTCCCAGTCGGGCAGCGCAGCGTGGATCTCTTCGATCACCTCGCCGACAGAACCGGCCTCGTTGTAGGCCGGGATCACGACTAGTTTGCGCTCCGCCATTGCCGCAGCTCTCAGGACCGCTGCGCGGCGTAGATCTCGGAGAGCAACGCGAACACGGCGCCCTGGTCAAAGCTGTTCCAGGGGTCGGCGATGATCGCTTCACCCTTCGCTCCATCGATGATTGCGCGCAGTACGTCGGGGCCGCCGAGCACGGTGTGGTCGGTCGCGATCACGACTGCGTCTGCGTCGATGACCGCGTCGGAGAACGAAGCGGTTGGCGTTGCTACGTGCGGGTCGTGGACCGAAACGTCGGCCAGCTCACGCTCCAGCAGGCGAATCAGTTTGTGCGAGAGCGAATCGCGCTCATCATCGGTGTCGGCCTTGAAGGCCAGCCCCAGCACGGCGACCTTGCGGCCTTCAAGCGAACCAAGCCGCGTCTTCAGGCCGTCAACGATGAAGAGCGGCACCGACTCATTGACGCGCGATACCGCCAGCAGCATTCCCGGCC
>JAEMTR010000179.1:2549-2914 GCA_016462245.1 Solirubrobacteraceae bacterium | reverse complement strand
ATGACGACCCGCTCTTCATCCAGTTCAAAGAGGCAGGGGAGTCGGTGCTGGCACCGTACGCCGGCGCCAGCGTCTATCAGCACGCGGGCGAGAGGGTTGTTCGCGGCCAGCAGGTAATGCAGTCGGCGAGCGATCCGTTCCTTGGCTGGACGACCGACGTAATGGGGCAAGGCAAGCACTACTACCTGCGCCAACTGCGTGACATGAAAGGCTCGGTGCCGGTCGAGGCGCTCGACCCATACCTGCTCGGCCGTTACGCCGAACTCTGCGGCGGCACGCTCGCTCACGCCCACGCGCGCTCTGGCGACGCCGCCGCGATCAGCGCCTACATCGGCAGCGGCGACGTCTTCCCAAAGGCGATCGCC
>JAEMTR010000179.1:0-2539 GCA_016462245.1 Solirubrobacteraceae bacterium | reverse complement strand
TCGCCGTGCTCTACGCCGAACAGAACCAGCTCGATTACGAAGCGCTGCAGCAGGCCGTCGTCGACGGCCGCATTGAAGCCTCGCTTGGCGTTTGAAACGGCGCTAGCGCGCACGGTAGTGGATGAAACACTGCACATTTCGCTTAATAAGGTGTAGACTCTCATACTATGAAGGATGCGGAGATCCTCAATTTCGCGCTCGCTGCCGGCGGCACCGTTAGCGCTGGCGATGTGATCGCCAGCGGCGCCCGCTGGGAGGATCTCTACCGCCTGCGGGACAGTGGCAATTTGGTCGTAATTTCGCGTGGCATATACCGCTTAGCTGACGCCCCCGCGCGCACTGAGGTTGACCTACTCGCCGTCTGCCGCAGGGCGCCGAAAGCAATGATCTGCCTCAGCTCAGCAGCTAGCTATTGGGATCTCACAGATGAGATCCCGGTAGCGATCGAGATCGCGGTCCCGCGCGGCGCTCACCGACCACAAATCAGCTTTCCTCCGGTCAAAGTTCACCTCTTCGCTGCAAGCAGCTTCGAGCTGGGACGGGTCGAGCACACAATCGGGCCGGGGGAGGTGATTTCAATCAGCTCAGCGGAGCGAACGGTCGTCGACTTAATGCGACTTGCCCCACAGGTGGGGCGAGACCAGGCGCTCCACGCACTATCTAGATATATGCGAAGCGACTGCGCCGATCCAGCCAAACTAGTTGCACTCGCGCGAAGGCTTCGCGCGGGCCGCTCAGTAGCGACGGCTGTCGAAACTTTGCTGGCGTGAGCGGACGCAGTGGGCAGGAGGCTTTCCTTGCGATCCAGCGGCTAGCTCGTCTTCAGCAGCAGTCAACTCAGCAGTTGCTCGAGATTTACGTTCACGAGCGCGTCCTTGCCCGCGCTGCCCAGTCTCCGCTGGCTGAACGGCTCGTTCTCAAAGGAGGCATGCTGCTGGCGGCGCTTGGCGCTCGGCGGGCAACGCGTGACGCTGATCTGCTGGCGCGCGGCATCGGCAACGACATCGAAAGCGTTAAGGGCGCGGTTATCGCAGTCGCGCGGGTTGAGCTGGCAGACGGAGCAATCTTCAAGACCGACCGGATCTCGATTGGCGAGATTAGGGCCGCGGCTGAGTACCGCGCGCTGAGAGTGACGCTGCCAGCTTTGGTTGCCAGCGCGAAGGTCAAATTGACCCTCGACATCTCGTTTGGCGATCCAGCAACGAGCCGACGAGTTGAATACCCAACCTTGCTCGACGATCCGAGTTTCTCGCTGCTCGGCTATTCGGTTGAGAGCCTGATTGCTGAGAAAGTCGAAACGATGATCCATCTCGGCGATGCGAACACTCGTGTTCGTGATTACGGGGACGTCTACCTGTTAATTCGAACGCACGAAGTCGACCGGTTTCAATTTTGTCGTGCGCTGCGAGCAACGGCTGCCCATCGCGGCCACGCCGTGCGTCCGCTCGGTCCGTTGCTAACTACGCTGCGTGAGCGGCGCCAGCAGTCGTGGGCGGCGTTCTGCACTCGTGCAGGGATCGCCGGGATCCCGCTCGAATTCGCCGTGGTTGTAGACGGCGTCGTCAGCTTTGTCGACGGCGCTGGAGATCTCTGCGCCTGATAACTGGACCACGACCGTCGGCGACTGGGTGAGGATTGGAGCGCATCACTTCGCTGTCCGCTTAGCGCACGCGCTTAGCGACCTTCAGCGCCGCTGCGGCGGTGAAGTTGCGCCAGCTGGCGGTGAGCTGCGAGTCGGCAAGTGAGACAGTGGTGTAGTTGGCGAACTGGGCGCGGACGATCGTGCTGGCGACCATCCGGTAGGCGGTGAAGCCGTCAACCCAGATGCTGAGGCCGCTGGGGCCGCTCTCGCCTGCAGCAAGCGCGACCTTCTGCTCGATCGTGTAACCGGGAATGCCGCTCGAAACCTTCGAGGTCTTTAGCTCCTGAGTCGCCTCGACGGCAACGTTGACTCCTTGAAATGGGAGCGTTGTGCCGGCCGTTGGCGCGCAGCTCTTCTTCGCCGATCGCCGAAGTGCCTTCCATGCGGCTTTCGCCTTTGCTTTGGTCGCGTAGGCGTAGATGTCGGTGCTGACTGAGCGCGTGGCGCTGATGTCGCTGCCGCTGCCTTGCTGGTAGAGCGAGATCGCCGAGTTGGCTCGCTGCGCGGGGGCACCGCCAAAGACCTTGTGGCCGTCCTTGTCAACGCACATCTCAAACCGATTCGTGTTCGGCTGAACTGAGTAGGAGAGCTCGCGCATCTTCGGCTTATTGATGAAGTAAGAGGAAGGCACGTCGCTCACCTGGAGCGAGTCCTTGAGAAGCTGGTCCCTCGAGTAGGGCAGCGCGCTGGCGGACGGCGCAGCGATCGCGCTCAGCGCGGCTACGACCAGCACAGCAGTGGTCGAACTCTTCAATTTCAGCATTGGCGGCACGCTACCGGATCGGCCGCCAGCGGCGCGCCGGTTTGGGCCGCCTAGAGCCGGCAGCTTCTGCAGCGCCGCTGCGGCTGGCGTAGCGCCCGCTCAGTGGCGGTTTGCTCAGAGCGCCAAGGCGATTT
>JAEMTR010000033.1 GCA_016462245.1 Solirubrobacteraceae bacterium | reverse complement strand
ATCGGCGACCCGGCAATCACGCTTGAGCTCGCGCGCCAACAGATCTGGTCGTCGGTCGCGCCTGAGCTCGGTCTCTGAGCGCACCGGTTCGCTCTAGACGGCGGCGATATCTGCGTCGCCAGAGGTTTCGTCAGCGGCTTGATCGGGGTAGTCATCGAGCACGCGCAGGTTCGCTGCGCGCAGGTGAACGGCAACCGCGTTGCCTTGCTCGTACTCCGGTGAGTCGCCATCGTTGGGGACGTCGGCGCGAATCAGCTCGCCGTTGGCAAGCCGCACTCGCACGTCCTGGTGGAAGCCCATGTAGACGACCTCTTCGACCATTCCGGGGATGCGGTTCTCGCCTTCGCTGCCTTGCGGCTCGAGCTTGACGTATTCGGGGCGAATCATCGCCGTTCCGACGCCGGCCTGCTCAGGCTTGCTTTCACTCTTCAGCGTGAAGTTGCCGAGGATCACATCGCAGCCTGCGCCCGCGGCCCGCGCCTCAACGCTGAGCAGGTTTGCCGAGCCAAGGAAGTTGGCGACGAAGGCCGTGTTCGGCTCTTCGTAAAGCTTCTGCGGCACGTCGCACTGCTCGATCTTGCCGCCCTTCATCACGGCGACGCGGTCGCTCATCGTCAGTGCCTCGTCCTGATCGTGGGTGACGTAAATGAAGGTCACTTCGAGCTGCTCCTGAATTCGCTTCAGCTCAACCTGAAGGTCGAGCCGCAAACGTGCGTCGAGCGCGCCGAGCGGCTCGTCGAGCAGCAGCACCGGTGCCTCCAGCACCAACGCCCTTGCCAGCGCGACGCGCTGCTGCTGACCGCCAGATAGCTCAGAAGTCCGCCGCTCGCCAAGCTCGCTGATCTGAACCATCTCCATCACGGCATCGACGCGGCGCTTTGCTTCATCCTTGCTGACCTTCTGGTATCGCAGGCCAAAGCCAACGTTCTCAGCGACCGTCATGTGCGTGAATAGCGCGTAGTTTTGGAAGACCGTGTTGACGCGACGCTTGTGTGGCGGCGTTGACGACATATCTACACCGTCGAGCAGGATCTGGCCCTCAGTTGGGCGCTCAAACCCGGCGATCATCCGCAGCGTTGTTGTCTTGCCGCAGCCCGATGGGCCGAGCATCGTGAAGAATTCGCCGGATGGGATATGCAGGTCGATTCCGTCGACTGCGACCACATCACCGTAGTTTTTAACCAGCCCTTCGAGCCGGATATCTCCTTCACTCATCGTCCACCTCCAGAATCGATTGAGGCGATCTGTTCGATCGCCGAGCCACGCTTTTCGCCACGCGTCATGAATCGGAAAACAACGTATGCCAGAACCAGCGCCAACAGCGTGAAGAGCAGCATCAGCGTTGCCAGCGCGTTCACCGACGGCAGCGGCGCGCCGCGCGCTTGAGCGTAGATCCGCATTGGCACGGTCGCCGTCTCGGCGCCCGAAGCGAGGTACTGGCTGACAACGAAGTCGTCGATCGAGAGCGCGAAGACGATCAGCAGGCTGGCCGCGATCGCTGGCGCCAGCAGCGGCAGCAGGACACGCCAGATTACGGCCAGGGGAGGGGCGCCAAGGTCGGCGGCGGCCTCCTCAACGTCGGGGCCGACCGTCACGAGGCGGCCGCGCACGATCACGACGACGAACGACATTGAGAAGGTCACGTGGCCGATCACCTGTGCGGTCGTGCCCAGCCCAATCGTTGAGAGCAGCGTCGTGAAGAGCAGGAAGAGGCCAACTGCGAACACTAGCTCCGGCGTGACGAGCGGCAGTAGCGCGACAACATTGGCCGGCCCGGAACCACGGCCACGCCAGCGCTGCAGGCCGATCGCGAGCATAATTCCAAGCGGCGTCGCGATCAGCATCGCCAGTCCGGCTAGCAAGAGGCTGTGTGTCAGCGCGTCTTGCAGCGCTGGGTCACCGAAGACGCTGAAGCTGTTGTCGCCAAAGAACCACTTCAGCGACCAGCCGTCGATTGAGGTGCGCGAACGCCCTTCGTTGAAGGCCACGCGGATCGCTAGCAGCACAGGCAGTAGCGACCAAAGGATGTAGACCCAGGTGACGCCGGTGAGCCAGCGCGGCTTGCTCCACGGGTTGCCGAGCGAGAATCGCGGGCTCCTCGTTTGCTGGGTTGTGACAGCCTGCTCGGTCGGTGTGGCGCTCATGCCGCCACCTCGCCTTGGTCACGGCGCAGCGAGCGCAGGTAATAGAGCATGAAGAAGAGCAGCACGACGGAGAGCAGAATCGTCATCGCCGCGCCGAGCGACTTATCGGGCCCGCCTTGGATGTAATCGTTGATCGTGTTGCCGATCATGCTCGTCGAGGGCGAGCCGCTCATCAGCGTCTGCGTGTAATAGTCGCCTGCCATCGGCAGCGCAACGAGCACCAGCCCGGCGAGGATTCCCGGCTTCGACATCGGCAGGATCACGCGCCAGAATGAGCTCGGTGGCGGCGCACCAAGGTCGCGCGCGGCTTCGATCACGCGCTGGTCGATGCGGTCGAGCGAAGCAAACAGCGGAAGGATGAAGAACGGCACATAACCGTAGATCAGGGCGATGATCACGGTGATTCCCTGGCCGCCAAGCCAGTCGGTGCCGTCGAGTAGCCCGATCGAGGAGAAGAGCGAGTCGATCGAAAGCGCGCTAAGGACCTTTGAGCCATAACCGTCGGGCGCGAGCAGATTGGTCCAGGCGAACATCCGCATGATGTAGGAGATCCAGAACGGCAGGATCAGCAGCACGACAACCAGCCCGCGCCAACGGCCAGCGTGGCGTGAGGCGTAGTAGGCGACCGGGTAGCCGATCAACAGCGCGCCAGTAATTGCCACCGTGATGTAGATCACGCTGCGAACGACGACGGGCCAGTTCTGGCCGCCAGGGATTACCGACTCGATCGCCTGAACTAGGTAGCCAAAGTTCCAGTCGAGCGGGTTCCAGTACGGGATCGGCTGGTAGAGCGTGTTGATGTTGCCGAGCCCAACGCTGATCACGGCATAGAAGGCGACAACAAAGAAAAGCCCGAGCCAGAGCATCCCTGGCGCGGCCAAGAAGCCCCAGATCCTGCGCTTCTGCACCTTTAGCCGGCCCGGAACTTCGACCAGGCCTTCTCCCAAGTCTGCTCACCTTCGGCGGTCAGCGTTAGGTAGCCGTTACCGGCCGCGTAGGCCTCCTGCGTGACTACGGCGTTGCTCAGCGACTTCGGCAGGATTCCCTCGTCGAAGAGCTTCGCCGCGTCGAGCGACTTCTGTGGCGGCTGGTAGCCAACGTAATTGACGAAGTTGTCGTAGGCCACCTGCGGTTCCATCATGTAGTTGAGGAAGCGATGGGCGATGATCGGCTTCTTTGAGGCCGCGGCAACGGTCAGGATGTCGTTGAAGACCGGGCCGCCCTCGGCCTGATACCAGTACGACATCACCGACGCGGGGGTGCCCTTGGGTAGGTAATTGATCGCGCCGGAGAGCAGGTCCCCGGACCACATCTGGCCGATCGTGATCCGCCCCGCCGGCAGCGTCTCGTAGGCCGAGATCTGCACCTTCGGCCGCACGTTCTTTGCCAGTTCGTCAAGCCCCGCCAAGGCGAGGTTGACGATCTCTTGCGATCCGGTGTTGATGTTTGGCTGGCCCGCGTGCAGCATCGCCATTCCAAGCGCCTCACGCTTGTCGTCGAGCAGCTGCGTCTTACCGCGCTGGCTGGTCGCGTCCCAGAGCGCGTTCCAACCGTTCTCAAGGCTGGCTGGTTCGACATCGACCTTGTCATTGCGCCAGCCGATTCCGGTCGTGTAGACGACGTATGGAACTGTGTAGCGCGAGCCAACGTCGTAGAAGGGGCTTTGGATCTCTTCCCAGATGTTCTTCTCGAGATTTGGCACCAGCTCCTCGTTGAGCGGCTGGAGCAGCTTGCGCCCGACGAGCTTTGAGAGCTGGTCTGGGGTCGAGACGATCACGTCGAACTCCAACCCAGCTGTACTGAGCTTCGAGAACGCTTCATCGACGCTGTCGAAGGTCGTCACCTTGACCTCCACGCCCTCCCGCTTACCGAACTCCTTCAGCACGTCGGGGTTGAGGTAGTCGGCGTAGTTGTAGATCTTAAAAACGCCGCCCGTCTCGGGCTTGGCTGAGGCCGAGACGGGATCCTGGAAGCGAGGTAGCGTGACCGGGTAATCGCGCCGAGCGAGCGGGATCCCTGCCGAGTCAACCGGGCCGCCTGCCGTGGGATCGCCGAGCAGACCTTTGCCCCCCGATCCGCCGCCGCTTTCCGATACCGGCGTGGTGCTGCCACAGCCAGCGACTCCCGCTAGTGCTGCAGTGCCGATCGCGGCTGCGCCGGTGCGGACAAATAGTGAGCGGCGCGATACGCCGGCTTCGTCAATGGGCTCTTCAGGGGTTGAGTTCATGAGACTATTTCTACAGCCATTTGGCGGGCAAAGTCAAACCGACCGCAGTGCGCAGCGACTAATTTCGCGCTGGAATAGCCGCGCCGAGTGCTTCGAGGTAGCGGTGGGCGACGATCACGTCGAACTTGTGACCTACGTCCTCCTGCTTCGTGTAGCGGCCGGCTGGCAGCGTGCCGTCGCCGAGGCCCTTCTGGGTCAGTTCGCAGACGCCCCAGTCTTCGCGGTTGACTTGATCCCAGAACTCGACGGCGTCGCTCGGGTCAAAGTCGGCCGCGGCGATCGTGCGGTCCTCGAAGAGCCATTCGCAGGTCACTTCGGTGCGGTTCGGCGCCTTCGGCCAGAGCGTGTGCAGCATCACGTAATCGGGGTGTAGCGAGACCATCGCGTTAGGGAAGATCGTGAAATAGAAAACCGAGCGAAGATCGCTTTCGCTGAGGCCTTCGATCGGCTCGCGGTGGTTGCCGCCGCCATTCTTGCCCATCGTCTCGGCGTCCTCAGCAAGGTCCATCGAGCCGCCGCACCAGGCGCCGTCGCCGCTCATCGTCTCGCCGCTGAGGTAATGCGACAGGCGGTTTAGTTCGGGGTGAATGCCGGGGCAGTGGAGGCACTCGCTGTAGTTCTCGACGACCGTCTTCCAGTTCGCGTTGACCTCGTAGACAACCTTGGCGCCGCGGTTGAGCTCGCTGAGGCGGTACTGCGCGAGCTTTTTGGCGAGGTCACCGATGTGCTCGGCCGGCGGGCCAGCCTCACCTGAGAGGTCGATCAGCACGAGCCCCTCGACGACGGCGAGGTCGACCGGGTGTAGGCCCATGCAGCTTGCGTCAAAGTCGTCGAGGTCGTCGGTGAAAGGCGCGTTCGTTAGCGAGCCGTCGAAGCCGTACGACCAGGCGTGGTAGGAGCAGCGCAGGCGCCGGACTTGGCCTTCTGGCTCGTCAACGATCTTTGCGCCGCGGTGGCGGCAGCTATTGATGAAGGCGCGCGGCAGGGCGTCATCGTCGGCAACGACGAGCACGCTGGTTGAACCAACCTGCGCCGAGATGTACTGGCCGCGCTCACGCAACTGGCCGGTATGGCCGACGCAGACCCAGCCGGACTGGAAGAAGTTCTTCTGCTCCCAATCGAGAACCGACGGATCGGTGAAGGCAGTGCCGGGCAGCATCGTTGCTTGCGAGAGGCGCGTGCAGGTGCGCTCAACGTCGGCTGCTGTGAAGGGGAAGCTCACTTCGGGCATCTCTCATACTCCTCGGTAACGCGTTTAACTAGCGACAAAGTAGCACTTCAGGCGGCTGACCACAAAGTCAGGAATAGTGATTCTAGCCCGTCGCTTCTGCCCTTTACCAGTGAACGCCCTTCATCAGGTTGGCCATCGCGATCTGCTCAATACTGGCCTTCTGCTCCGGCGCAGCGTCGCGGCCCGAGGATGCCGCCGACTCTGGGAATACGCGGAAGGCGGCGTTGAGGATCTGGTCGAGCAGCTTCGGCGCCAGCGCGTAACCGACCTCTGCAACCGTCCCCAGCTTCGTGTTGATCTGCTTCGGCTTGTGCTGCAGCGCATTACAGACCATCGCGCCAGCCTCGTCCGGCGAGATCGCTGGGAAGTGGTCGTACATCTTCGTCGGCGCAATCATCGGCGTGCGCACCAGCGGCATGTGGATCGTCGTAAAGGTGATGTTGTCGCCAACCAGCTCCGAGCTAACAACGCGCGTCCAAGCATCGAGCGCCGATTTGGAAGCGACGTAGGCACTAAAGCGCGGGGGGCTGGCCTGAACTCCGATCGATGAGACGTTGACGATGTGGCCGAAGTGGCGCTGCTGCATGTGCGGGATGAAACCCATCACGAGGCGGATCGCGCCGAAGTAGTTGAGCTGCATCGTCCGTTCGTAATCGTGGAAGCGGTCGAGGCTGTGTGCCAGCGAGCGGCGGATCGAGCGGCCGGCGTTGTTTACGATCATGTCGACCGAGGCGTGCTCTGCGAGGATCGTCGCGACGAGCTCGTCGATCGAGTCCATGTCCGAGAGGTCGGCCGAGTAGCAGTAGGCGCTGCCGCCGGCCAACTCGATTTCGGCCTTTACCTCTTCGAGCTTGTCGAGCGAGCGGGCTACCAGCAGCGGCGTGCCGCCGGCGGCAGCGATCTCCAGCGCTGCCGAGCGGCCGATGCCGCTTGAGCCGCCGGTTATCACGACGGTTCGCCCGTTCAGCGCTGCGCGCAGCGAGCTGCTGGCGAAGCCGCCGGCGTCGAGGTGGTTCTCCCAGTAGTCCCAGATCACCTGCGCGTAATCAGCCAGCGGCGGGACTTCAATGCCGCTGCCAGCGAGCGCCGCATCGGTCTGTGTTGTGTCGAACGAGCAGCTGAAGCCGGTGTGCTCGAGTACCTCAGTCGGAATGCCAAACTCGTCGAGCACCGTTTCGGCGACCGTCGTCACTCCGGGGAGCGACCGAAGCAGCGCGTTGGTCTGCGCCGTCAGTGGGTCGAGCGGGCCGGGCGGCAGACGCAGCGCAAGGTGCGGGGCGTTGGCGGCCTTGGCAAAATCATTGAGTGCTTCGGCCGACGACATAATCGTCGGCGATGCGAGATGGAAGGCGCTGCCGTCGAGCCCTGGCTTATGGGCGATCTCGACGATCGCGTCGGCGACGAAATCAACCGGCACGATGTTCGTCTCGCCGATCTCAGGCCCAATCAGAGGCAGCCAAGAGGGGAGGACGTTGCGTGCGCGGCGGATCGCCTTGAAGAAGTAGTAGGGGCCGTCGACCTTGTCGATCTTGCCGGTCCGCGAGTCGCCGATCACGACTGCCGGCCGGTAGATCCGCCACGGCACTGCGCTCAGATCGCGCACCAGCTTCTCGGACTCAAACTTGGTGCGGTGGTAGGGCGATGGCAGCGTCTGGCCTTCGTCGAACATCTGCTCCGTGAAGACGCCTTCGTAGGAGCCAGCGACGGCGACCGATGAGACGTGGTGGAGCGTGCCCGGCTGGAGCTCGGCGACCAGCTCCAAGAGGTGAGCGGTGCCGCCGGTGTTCAGCTCCTCGTTGCGCGCCTCGGAGGCCGTCATGTCGTAGATCGCGGCGAGGTGGAAGGCGTGGTCGATCTTGCCGCGGTGCTCGGCGATCCACTCTTCGCTGACTCCCATCATCGGCTCCAGCAGATCGCCGCTGACGAGCTTCAGCTTCTCGCCGCCGGGCCAATGCTGCGCTGTCGCCTCAAAACGCTCGCGCGAGCCTTCGCGCACGATTGCGTGGACGCTTTCACCGCGCGCCAGAAGCCTCTGGACGAGGTTGCTACCGATAAAGCCTGTTGCGCCGGTCACGAGGTAGGTCGTCATCGGCCGAGGTTATCCCAGCACCGGCCGTCGCGCTCACCGCATCGTCACGCTAGGGCGACACAATCTTCACGAAATACGCCCGTTTGCAGGGAAAATAGCGCTCATGAGCAATCAACCAACTTCGTTAGGGGTAGAGCGTGAGTTGTTTTCGCGAGCAGACCTTCACTGCCACTCGACCGCATCTGCGATCGCGTCACTGGGAGTTCAAAATGCGCTCGGCTTGCCGGAATGCGCAACTCCGCCGGAAGAGGTCTACGAGCTGGCGAAGCGCCGCGGGATGGATTTCGTAACGATCTCCGACCACGACACGATCGATGGTGCGCTTGAGATCGCCGACCGGCCAGACGTCTTCATCTCGGTTGAACTAACGGCGCGGTTCAAGCGAGAACCGCAGGCAGCTCACGTTCTCTGCTGGGGAATTACCGTTGACGACCACGAGTGGTTGCAGGCCCACGCCGATGACATCGTGAGCTGCGCTGGCTACCTGTTTAGGAATGAGATCGCCTGCGCACTGGCGCACCCGTTCTACGCCGTGCGTGCGCCGCTAACGCCCGGTCACCGGCGTCGCCTGGCGGAGCTTTTTCCGGTCTGGGAGACGCGCAACGGCTCGCGCGCACGTGAGCTCAACGAACCGGCCGCGATCTACATCGAAACCCACGGTGGCGTTGGCGTTGGCGGCAGCGACGATCACGCCGGCGTCGACATCGGTCGAACCTTCACCGAGACGCCAGCCGCTGCGACGGTCGAAGAATTCCTAACCCAGATCCGCCTCGGCAACGCGCAGGCCCGTGGCGAGCAGGGCAGCGCCGAGAAGTGGGCCCATGCTGCGCTCGCGCTGGCGGCACGGACGCTCGGCTGCGAGGGCGAAGGAAAGATTGATCCCGCCCGTGTGATGTCGCTCGTCAGTCGCTTCATGCGTGAGGCCGATCAGCGCGACCCAGAGGGCGGTGGCGACCTCGGTCCCGACGATGGGCGCGCTCTGATCGGCACACACCTCGCGGCAGTTGGCCTCGGCAACCTCAGCGCCGCTGAGCTGGTGGCAGCATTCCAGAGCGACGATCGCAGCCACGCAGACTTCTACCGCCACGCCCGCCACGTCCATGAGCGCCGCCTCAGCGCCGCAGTAGACAGGACGGTCGAAGCAGTCAATCGCCAGAGCGGCTACTTGGAGGCCGCTCAAGAGCTCTTCGACGCGGCCGTCCCGGTGCTTCCATACGCGCCAGCGGCCGCTTTTCTCGGCCGTGAGAAGGGCAAGTTGGTCAGTCGTCAGGAAGAGCTACCACGGGTCGCCTTGATGGCTGACGGCGTTGGCTCGATGCACGGCGTTACGCACACGCTGGAGGAGCTGCGCGCGCGGGGTGTTCCAGGCTTTGAAGTTGAGGTGATCGGGACCGACCCCAACGTTGACCGGCGCCTGCCGTCTGTTCGCGACGTTGACCTTCCGCTCTACGAAGGGATGAAGATCGGCGTTCCCTCGATGCCGGCAATAGTAGAAGCACTCGCCGAGGGCCGCTACGACCTGATTCACATCTGCGCCCCCGGGCCGTGTGGAATTTCTGGCGCCGTCGTCGGCCAACTAATCAACCTGCCGGTTGTCGGCAGTTATCACACCGAACTTGCCAGCTACGCCGCCCTCCGCGGTGGCGACGAAAGGCTGGAGTGGGCTGTCCGCGCAGCCCTCTCCGCCCTCTACGGCCGCTGCGACGTTGTCCTCTCACCAAGCGAAGCATCGGACACTGCGCTAAGCGAACTTGGAGTTGAAGCCGACAAGGTCGGTCGCTGGGATCGTGGCGTCGACACCGACCGGTTTAGCCCGCTGCTGCGTGACGAGGGCTTCTACTCGCGAGCGGACGGGCGCGTAAACGTGCTCTACGCTGGCCGCCTTACGCTTGAGAAGGGCGCCGATCTGCTGGCCGAAACATTCGCCGCAGCGCGCGTCCGCGACCCGAGGCTGCACCTCTGCCTAGCTGGCGGCGGCCCGGAAGAGGAGCTGCTGCGTGAACGCCTCGGCGAGCATGCGACATTCCTCGGCTGGCTCGAGGGTGATGAGCTGGCGCGCGCCTACGCCAGCGCCGACGCCTTCCTTTTCGCCAGCCGCACAGACACCTTCGGGCAGGTGCTGCTGGAGGCTCAGGCAAGTGGACTGCCGATCGTCGCCGTCGATGAGGGTGGCCCGAGCGGGATTATCAGCGACGGCGCGTCAGGGCTGCTGCGCCCGGCCGACCCAGAGCTGCTGGCCGAGGCGCTCTGCTCGCTCACGAGCCAGTCGCTACTCGCCCAGCGGCTCGCACGTGGTGGCCTCGAAAATGTTGCTGAAAGGACCTGGACGGCTTCGCTAACGCGCCTCGCCGATGGCTACAGCAGGGCGCTGGATCGCGACGTTAATCAAGCTGAGGCGGTCGCAGCATGAACGCGACGATCCTGCAGCGGCCCTCGGTTGGAGCTGAGCGGCGCGACCAGATCAGCGTCACAATCCACGACATCAGGCCGCAGTGCTTTGAGCGCGTCGCGCTGATCTGCGACTGGCTCGCCGACCAGGGAATTGAGCGGACGACACTGCTGGTAGTGCCCGCGCCCGATCTTCATCCGGTTAACCATCGCAGCGATGGCCTGGTCGAATGGCTCTCAGAACAGCGCAACGCTGGGGCCTGCGTGGCGCAGCTTGGCCTCTGCAACGTCGATCGCCCGCGCCAGTCGCGTGCTCGCCTGTGGCACCGCGCAGGCCTGCGCTCCAGCGCCGCTGAGTTCGCCGGCCTCGATCCGGCCGAGACGCGGCGCGCGCTCACTGCAGGTCGCCGCATCCTTCACCTCGCCGACCTCGAGCCGGAAGGCTTCGTTGCGCCTGGCTACGGCTACACGGCGGCGCTCCATCAATCGCTCGCGGCGCGCTTCAAGTGGTGGATCTCCGAGTCGCGCCTGCACACGCCGTTGACCGGCGCTAGGGGAGTCGCGATGCCTCGCGCGGTTAGCGCGAAGAACATCCGCCGCTGGAGTGCACGCGCCGCGCAGGAGGCACCGCTGCTGCGCGTAGATCTGCGCCCGAACGACCTTGACGACAGTCGCGCCGTCGACTCATTCGAACGACTCTTCGATCGTGCCTGCGAACGCCGCACGGTCAGCTTCGGTGAGATCGGCGAGGCCGCCGCGATCAGCGCCTAAAAAAACTTACTACCAGCCGGATTGCCAGCTGTCGCCGGCCGCGGCCTTGAGCCGCTTGGATGCGTCTTTGCGGGCCTCTTTGCGCTTCTCAAGCCGCCACTGCAGCAAGCTCATGCAGAGAATGAAGAGTGGGAAGAAGGCGATAACGATGAAGCCGGTCATCGTCACGACGCGGTCGGTGGCCGCGCCGTAGGTTCCTTCGCCGCTGATCGGCTCCTGCGTTGCGGCGAGCGCAGCGGGGGCAACCAAGAGCAGGCTGACGGCCGAAACTGGAAGCGCTGCGAGGACTCGGAAGGTCACGCAGACAAGTTTAGCGAATGCTCAACGGGTCTTGATCTTCGTTTTCAGGAACGGGATCACCGTCTTGAGGAAATCGTTCGTTGCTGGCGCTGCCAGCAGCGGATCAAGGTGGCTTGTCGAGTCCTTGCGGTCAACGATTACAAGGCCGCTCTTTGGAAC
>JAEMTR010000032.1 GCA_016462245.1 Solirubrobacteraceae bacterium | reverse complement strand
GTCCTTGCTGAGCACGAAAGTCTTGATCTCCAACACAGTCGCAAGCGTGTAGATCCCTGGCAGCGCGCCCTTGGTGCGCACGAGGCCGGTCGCTGACGACGGAACGTCAACGCGCGAGCCTGCCGCACATGCGTCCGGATCATCGATCACAGTCTGCAGCTTGCAGGTTGGGAAGCTGCCAAGGTTGAAGACGAGCGCCTTGTCGTTGTAAACGTTGGCGAAAACCGTCGAGAACGGAGCCTCCATCGTGGCGCCGCTGTTGAGACCACCGGTGTTCGTTGGGCCACCCTCGATTCCGTACTCATGGAACGGGTGAAGCATCAGCGTTATAGCTTTCG
This sequence comes from Solirubrobacteraceae bacterium, assembly GCA_016462245.1. Taxonomy (GTDB): domain Bacteria; phylum Actinomycetota; class Thermoleophilia; order Solirubrobacterales; family Solirubrobacteraceae; genus F1-60-MAGs163. The sequence continues at coordinate 10,992 of JAEMTR010000032.1, read as the reverse complement.
GCTTGGCGTCGGTTCCGGCCTTGCCGATTACGCCAGCGGCGAAGCGCTGGAACTCGGCCGGGCCGGCGAATGCCGAGGCGGCTGGCACGGTTACCGCAAGCGCGGTAACAGCGGCGATAAGTAGTGATTTCTTCATTTCTCCTCCTGCTTTCTGCTGGTTTGTATATCTATAGATACCAGTTCTTGGCTACAAGTTGCGCCGGTTCAATTGCTCTGCCGCTCGTAGTTAGGCCAGCAAGCTGTAGCGAACCACGTCGTAGCGGCGCCCGCGTAGCGCAATTCCCGAGCGAACTAGAGCTCCGCGCTTGTAGCCGGCGCGTTCTGCGACGCGCTGTGAACTCTCATTCTCAGGCTCGGCATAAAGATCGAGCCGTTCGAGGCCAAGCGCTTCGAGCGCCCAACTTGAGAGCAGCTCAAGCGCCGTCTGCGCGACGCCTTGACCACGAGCCCAGGGCGCCGTCCAATAGCCGATCTCGGAGCGGCGACGCGTCAACGAGACGGCGTGAAGACCAACGGCGCCAAGCACCTGCGAGCTGTCATCGGCGCTAACGACAGCCAGCGGCAACGCCGTTGGCGAGTGGCCGAAGGCAATGAAGCGGCGCGCATCCTCCGGCGTGTAAGGAATCGGCACCGAGGTGTAACGCGAGGTCAACGGGTCGGCGCAGGCCTCGACGAGGCTGCGAACGTCAGATTCCGACCACTCGCGCAGCGCCAGCGGCCCGCTAGCGAGCGGCGGCTGGGGCAGCTCGACCGGTGGGTTGCCAATCAGCATTGGCTTTGATCAGGTAGGCGCACGGTTGTTAGCGATGCTAGCGTCCGCGGCCGAGCTTATGCGCCCGCCAACCGACACAATTGTCGCGCCATCTTTTCCCAAGGATGCCGACTGGATCAACGTTGCGACGTTAAAGATCGAGCAGCAAGCGCCGCGCCCAGTGCTGATCGACTTTTGGGACTTCTGCCGCCCGAGCTCGCTCCATGCGCTGCGCTATATCGAAGAGTGGCAGCGGCGCTACGAACCGGCAGGGCTGCGGATCGTCTCGGTCCACGCCCCCGGCTTCCCTCCCTCACACGACCGCGATCTGATCGAGGCGGCGGTTGAGCGCCTCGGAATTGAGCAGGCCGTTCTGCTCGACCCCGAGTTTGAGTACTGGCGCGCATTCAATAACCCTGGCTGGCCGGCGCGCTATCTCTTCGGCCCCGACTTGATGCTGACCGAAGTCCACTACGGCGAGGGCGGCTACGAGGAGACTGAAGCAGCGATTCAAGAGCTGCTCGGGATCGACGAAGCGCTAACCGGGCTGCTCGACCCGGCCGACGCGATGGACGCCGAACTGGTCGTCCCTACGGGAGACCAGCCGGGCGCCTACTGCGGCCCCTATGGCGCCGGCCAAGTCTGGGTCGTCAGCGAAGGGAGCGGAGTCCTTACGGTCAACGGCGAGGAGAGCCAGATCGATGTCGCCGGTGCCCAGCTAGTGATCGAGCACGGTCAGCACAGCGAGGGCGTGCTCGAGCTCAGCGCCGCGCCGTCTTTAACGGTCCATGCAACCTGCTTCAGCGCCGGGCTTGCAGCAGTCTCGGCTTAGAAGCCGCTGGTCGGCCGCGTACCGAGCTGGTCGGCGATCACGAGCTGCTGCGGCGGGCCCGAATCGGTCACTAGCACGCCGCGGCCGGGCCGGTACGGGCTGAGTATGTCGGTGCTGTTGATTCGCGGTTCGTCGGTCCAACACCCACTGTTGATCATCTGGCCGCCGTTGGGCAAGCGCCACTCGGCTGGATCCATCCAAGGCAGCGGCCCGGCGCAATGGGTGTGGCCAAAGATCACGTAAGCAGCCTCGACCCCGATCAGCCCTACGACACCGCTCATCGCGTCGAGCCCGGCGCGGCGCAATTCGTCGCTCGAGATCTTCGAACTGACCGGCCCGAGGCCAGCAAGGTTGATGCCGGCAATCCCCAGCGGCAGCAGCGCCGCCAGCGCTTTGCCGCGCAGCGGCGCCCGCCCGTCGCCCGAAAGCAGGCTCCAGGCCTTCGCCGTCGCCGCCCCGGTCGCCCAGCGGCCGCCGGCGGCGCGACCGTTGGCGATCTGGTCAAGCCAAGCGTAGACGGGAGAGAGCGCGGCCTCAAAATCTTCTGCGGCGGCGCTGCCTGGCTGCTCCGGCAGCTTGCCGACGATCCGCGCCATCGCGCCGGCAACGATCCGTTCGAAGGTTGGGATCGTGATCAGTCGGTCGAGGTAGTGGCCGTGGGTCGCCCAGACGTCCTCGCGCAGCCATAGCCCTGGGTAGGCGACCGAGCATTCGACGCGCTTGCCGAGCCAGCCTGCGATCGCCTCGGTCGCCGGTGACGCATCGGCCGTCGTCCGCGTCTCAATGCCAAGCGGCGCAGGTTGCTCGAGCGCGCCGCGGCGATCAAGCCAGGGCGATACGAGCGCAGAATCGTGGTTACCCCCCACCAGCACAACCTCTGATCCCTTCGGCAGCGCAGCGCCAATCGCTTCGATGATCGGCCGCGCCACGCCGAGCGCGTCGTAGAGCGGCCCATGGCGCAGCTCGAGCAGGTCGCCGAGCAGTACGAGCCGGTCGATATCCGCGAGCGCGCCGCAGAGCGCCTCGAGCGGCTCGGGCCGCCGGAGGATGTCAACCGGGCGCCGCGAGCCGATGTGGGTGTCGGAGATGACAAGTGTTCGCATCGCCGGGCAGGGTAGCCTGACGGGCAATGACAGACGCAGCGCTCTCAGGAATCCTCGTCGCAGATTTCAGCCGCGTGCTGGCGGGGCCACTCGCCAGCCAGACGCTGGCCGACCTCGGCGCCGACGTAATTAAGATCGAACGGCCCGACGGCGGCGACGACACTCGCCAGTGGGGCCCTCCTTTTGTCGACGAGGGTTCGACCTACTATCTCGGCCTCAACCGCGGCAAACGCTCGCTCACGCTCGACCTTCGCGACGAAGCCGATAAGCAGCTCGCGCACGAGCTCTGCCGCCGCGCCGACGTAATCATCGAGTCGTTCCGGCCGGGAACAATGGATCGCCTTGGATTTGGCTGGGAAGCCGTCCGGCAATACAACCCCCGGGCGATCTACACCTCGATCAGCGCCTTCGGCTCTGGCGACGAAGGCGCGGCGCTGCCGGGCTATGACTTGCTGGTGCAAGCGATCTCGGGCTACATGTCGATCACCGGAGCGGCCGATGGCCCGGCGACGCGCCCCGGCACGGCGCTGATAGATCTTACGACCGGCCTCTACGCCGCGACCGGCACGCTGGCGGCGCTGCGCGAGCGCGAGCACAGCGGCGAAGGGCAGCACCTTGAGGTGGCGCTACTCGACAGCGCCTTCGCGATGCTGCTCAACATTGGCTCCGGCTTCCTCAACACCGGCGATCTCCCGGTCCGCACCGGCAACGCCCACGCTTCGATCGCCCCGTACCAGACGATTCCAACTGCGACCGACGACCTTGCGCTGGCCGTCGGCAACGACGCGCTCTTTGCGAGGCTCTGCGAAGAGCTCGGCCGACCGGAGCTGACAAGCGACCAGCGCTTTGCAACGAACAGCGAGCGGGTCGTCAACCGCGACGAGCTGATCGCGATCCTCAGTGAGATCTTTGCTGGCGAGAGCGCCCAGCTCTGGGCCGAGCGCCTGACCGCAGCCGGCGTCCCTGCTGGCCCGGTCAACGACGTCGCCCAGGCGTACCGGTTCGCTGAATCGCTGGGCTTAGACCCAATCGTCGATCTTGAAGGGGTCCGTTCTACACGTTCACCGATGCGCCTTAGTCGCACGCCGGCTGTACCGCAGAGCAGACCACCGCGGCTCGGCGAGCACAACGACGAGCTGCGCGCATGGCTCGGCGCTAGTTAAGCGTCGGTCGCTGCGATTGCCTGGCGGATCGTCTTCGGCAGCATGAAACGGACGTCCTCCTCGACAACCGTGAACTCTTCAACGTCGGCCGTGCCAGCGTCGCGGAAGAGATCAACGAGGCGCTGAACGAGCTCCTCCGGCGCGCTCGCTCCCGAGGTGATGCCGAGCGTCTTGACGCCGTCGAGCCACTCTCCCTGCACCTGCGTCTCGTTGTCGATCAAGTACGAGTCGGCTCCGTGCTCTCGCGCGACCTCGACCAGGCGGTTGGAGTTCGATGAGTTCTTCGAACCGATTACCAGCACCAGCTCGCAGAGCGGCGCAAGCTGTTTGACGGCCGCCTGGCGGTTGGTCGTCGCGTAACAGATGTCGTCGGTGCGCGGGCTGATGATTGCCGGGAAGCGCGCGCGCAGACGGTCGATGATGATGCTCGTCTCATCGACCGAGAGCGTTGTCTGGGAGATGAAGGCGAGCTTCTCTGGATCATCTACTTCGAGCGCGTCAACGTCGGCGACGGTCTCAACGAGGACGATCGAATCTGGCGCCTCGCCCATCGTTCCTTCGACCTCCTCGTGGCCATCGTGGCCGATCAGAATGATCGTGTAGCCCTCCTCGGCGAACTTGACTGCTTCGCGGTGGACCTTCGTCACCAGCGGGCAGGTGGCGTCGATCGTTTGCAGTTTGCGTTCCGCGGCCTCGGCGTGAACCGAAGGCGCAACGCCGTGCGCCGAGAAGACGGTGACAGCGCCTTCCGGGATCGAGTCGTTCAGCTCATCGACGAAGATCGCGCCAGCGTCGCGGAGCTGCTCGACGACGTGCTTGTTGTGGACGATCTCCTTGCGCACGTAAACGGGCGCGCCGTAGGCTTCGAGCGCGCGCTCGACCGACTGGACGGCGCGGTCAACGCCGGCGCAGTAGCCGCGCGGGGCGGCAAGCAGGATCTTCTCGGGAGCGTTCACTAAGGCATCAGTGTACGAAGAGCTAGCCGCGACGCAGTTGATCGAGCAGCGCATAGACCGTTTCTCCGGTCACGTCGAGCGCCCGTGGAGAAACCTTGCCGAGGTTGTCGGCCAGCGTGTCGCGCCACGGGTACTGAAAGTCGATCAGGTCGATCGCGGCGATCCCACGCTCGAGAAATGGCGTGTGATCGTCCCAGACCGCGTTTCCCGTCCTGTTGGGGAAGCTGGCAGCGGTTCCGGAGCGCTCAGCTGCGGCGCGCAGCTTCGCCCAAAGCTGGCGATCTGAGGTTCCTTCACGCGGAAGCTGCAAGCCACGGTTGGCGATGTAGTCGAGCAAAATCAGCTCTCCTACTTCTCCCGCGTGGCGCGCTACGAAGGCACGCGAGCCGCGCAGCCCGTCGGCAGAGTGGTCGAGCGAGCCAGCCGGCTGCTCCTCGCCATCGAAAAGGACGAAGCGAATCTCGCGGCCACCGGCAACCGGGCGCGCTGCGAGCGCCCGCGCCAGCTCGACGACGGCGGCGGTCCCGGCCGCGCCATCGTTGGCGCCGACAAAGCCCTTCGGCGTCGCTTCGACGTCGTAGTGGGCGCCGACGAGGATCGCTGGCAGCCGTCCTGGAATTACGCCGACGACGTTGCTCAGCTGCAACTTCCCGGCCTTGAACGGCTCAAGCTTGCCGGCAGGCAGGCGCCCGGCCAACTCTTTGGCTAGCCGCCGCGAGCTGGCAGAACCGGCCGGCCTCCAGCCGTAGAGATCTACTTGGCGACGAAGCAGCTTGAAGGCGCGCTGTTGATCGAACTTATTGACGCTCGGCGTTGGCACACCGTCGCCGGGCTGCCCCTTAAGGAAGCGCTCTGCCACCGCCGGGCGAGCGACCGCGGCTGGCGCGTTTGGCACCCAGGGCCAGCCGGCGAGCGCGAAGTAGATAAGCACGCCAGCGAACACCAACTGAACCAGAAGTACGATCACGAGCACGCGGATGCCGCTTGAAGGAGGCTTCTGATCTTGCTCTGTGGTGATCTCGGGTTCCATTGGTAAAGGTGGCTTCAGCTGCGCTCTGTGTGAATAATCACAACCAAAGTGGCGGCTATCGGTATAGATTTAGAGTATGGCTCAGGAACACTTTGACCGATTGACCGCGCTCGATGCGTCGTTTCTCGAACAGGAAGGCCCGACTTCGCACATGCACGTGGGCGCCGTCGCAATGTTCGAGAACCCGGTTCCCGACTTCGACGAGTTCCTCGACACGATCCGCGGCCGGCTCCATCTTGTTCCGCGCTACCGCCAGAAGCTCTCGCTGCCGCCGCTGCGGACAGGGCGCCCGGTCTGGGTCGACGACCCGAGCTTCAACATCGAATATCACGTCCGCCGCACGGCGCTACCGCCCCCAGGCAGCGAGGAACAGCTGCTGCTGCTGACCTCGAGGATTTTCTCGCAGCAGCTCGACCGCTCAAAGCCGCTCTGGGAGATGTGGATCATCGAGGGGCTCGAAGATGATCGCTGGGCGCTGATCAATAAGACCCACCACGCGATGATCGACGGCGTCTCAGGCGTTGACCTCGCGACCGTGATCTTTGACCTATCTCCTGAAGGAACCGTCGTTGAGCATCCGCCGGAGCCATGGATGCCGGCACCGGAGCCGGGCGACGCCGACCTGCTGGCCTCTGTCGCGCTTGGAGCCACCCGAACAGCGATCGACAGCGTCAAGAGCGTGACGAAGATGGTCTCCAGCCCGGCGGCCGTCTTTGACGGCCTGCGCGACGGGATTGAGGGAGTCGGTGAGGTGGCATGGGCGGGAATCAACGCAGCGCCATCGACACCACTCAATGTCGAGATCGGCCCCCACCGGCGTTTCCGCGTTGTCCAAGCCCAGCTAGAAGATTTCAAGCAGATCAAGAACGCGCTTGGCGGAACGGTCAACGACGCCGTGCTGACGGTTGTCAGCGGCGCGCTGCGGACCTGGCTTCATGCTCGCGGCGTTCGCACCGAGGGGCTTGAGCTGCGCGCGCTGGTGCCGGTCTCAATCCGCCCGAAGGACGCTCACCACGAGTTCGGCAACCAGATCGCGGCGATGCGAGGGCCGCTGCCGGTCTACATCGATGACCCGATCGCCAGGCTCGGAATGGTCCGCCAGTCGATGGACGGCCTGAAGGAGTCGAAGCAGGCGCTTGGCGCTGAAGTAATCAGCGGGGCGCAGAACTTCGCGCCGCCGACGCTGCTGGCGCAGGCATCGCGGCTGAACTTCTCGACGCGGCTCTTCAACCTGATCGTGACCAACGTCCCGGGGCCGCAGTTCCCGCTCTACGTCGGCGGCTCAAGGCTGCTCTCGATCGCACCGGTCGCCTTCCTGCCGCGCAACCATGCACTGGCGATCGCGATCATGAGCTACGACGGCGGGCTCAGCTTCGGCCTGCTCGGCGATTACGACCAGATGGCCGACCTCGACGTCCTAGCCGACGCGCTGCAGGATTCGATCGACGAGCTACTCGCGCTCTCGGCCGAAACTGCGGCGGCTCAGTAACCGAGCGCGAACTTCGCGTCTTCGCTCATCATCTCCGGCGTCCACGGCGGAGTGAAGATCATTGCCGACTCAACCGCTTCGACGCCATCGAGCACACTGACGAACTCTTCGATCTGCTCGGCAACCATCGGTCCGATCGGACAGGCTGGCGTGGTGAGCGTGTAGGTGACGTGCACCTTTGGGCCGTCAACGGCGATCTCGTAGATCAGCCCCAGCTCAACGAAGTCGAGCCCCAGCTCGGGGTCGATCACGTTCGTTAGTGCAGCTTCGACTTCGTCAACATTGGCCATAACGGCGATTGTAGCCCGCCGCACTCCCTACAATTGAAGATCGATCATGGTTCTCTTAGTACTACTACTGGTGATCGTCCCGATCATCGAATTGGCGATCATCATTCAGATTGGTTCGATGATCGGCGTCTGGTGGACGATCGCGCTGCTCGTCGCCGATTCACTGCTTGGCGCTTGGCTACTGATGCGCGAAGGCTCGCGCTCGTGGCTGCGCTTTCGGGCGGCGATTGGCGACGGCAAGGTGCCCGCGAAGGAGACCGCCGATGGTGGCCTCGTGATCTCCGGTGGTGCGCTGCTGCTGACACCGGGCTTTTTGACCGACATCGTCGGCCTGCTCTTTCTGTTCCAACCGACGCGCGACGTGATCCGCAGGATTGCCTTGACGAAGGTCGTTAGCTACGCCGCGACGAGCGTCGGCGGGCCTGCCGGTTGGACGCTGCGCGGCGCCTTCTTCGGTTCACGCGCTGCGAAGTACGCGCGCGCCAAGCGGCCGAGTCGCGATTACGATGTTGAGGGGACGGCGACCGAAGTCAAGCCGCCACCAGCGGCTCTGCCTTAGGCACCGCGGCTCACTGCTGCTAGTTGTCGGAACCCATTCGGTCCCAGAGGTAAAGCTCGATGCACTCCTCGGCAAGTTCGGCGCAGCGCTCGCGACTCAGTGCGGGCAGCACCGTTTCAAGCGCCTGCTCCTCCGATACTCCGGCCTCGAATGCCTCTTCGCCGCGGAAGCCGGCAGCGATCTTCAGCGCCTCGCGGCGGTGCTCGCCAAGAGAGCCAAAGACGCCGAGCAAGAAATCACGGTTGGCGACCGGCTGGCCGACCTCCATCGAGGCATGCCAAGCGGCGAGCATTGAGAGGTCGTGCTCGTCAAGGTCGGCGACGGCTTTGACGTAGTGAGTTTCAAGATCGGTTTCGGGGATTGCGTCAACCCAGGCGCGGACTAGCTCGCCAAGTAGTTGGCGTCTTGCGTCGCGCCCGACAGATTCAGCGATTACTCGAATCGCATCCTGAGGCTCAATGAAACAAAGGGGCAACGGCGGCTCCGAAGTCAGGGGGTCAGTGGGGCAAATTACGCGCCACAGCGGACGACACCTACGATCGGCCATTAAGCGTCCTACTCAAGACCCATTTCGGCGCTCGCCGGCGCTGGCGCTGGCGTCGAGGCAACTGGGGCGGGGGCCGATGGGGCTGCGATGACGACGACCGAATTGGAACTAGTTGCCCGCGGCGCTGCAGCCGCCGTGGCCGCCCGCGCCGCCTGCGCACGCCGACGAGATTGCTGGCGTCCGCGGCGCGCGGCCAGCTCAGCTCGCGACTGTTCGCTCGCCGACTTACTGACCGTGTTGCCGGATAGAAGCGCCAACTGCGGTGCCTGCGCCGTTCCTCCCGGCATCTGATCGAGCGCAATCGCGCCGCCGCTGGCTGCGGCTGCAGTGGCGGCGACAACAGCGGTCGCCTTGCCGGCTGCACCGACCGCTGATTCAGTCACGATCTGAGCGCGCACGAGAGAGGAGGCAGAACGTTCGCTGGCCCAAGTCGTGAACGCTTCGTAGGCACGGATGAAAACGTTGCCGGCCTGATCGAACTGGGTTTCCCCGCCTGCCAGAACGGCGACTGGAAATACGGCCGCCAGCGGCGCGTTCGTGCGGTGCAGCTCACGCACGACGCCACGGCAGCAGCCGCACTGGCGCAGGTGCGGGCGGAGCTCGACGAGCTGCTCGTTGGTTGCTTCGCCGTCAACTAGTGCCGAAAGCAAAGCTTCCCAGCGTTTGCACTCTTCCCCGGATTCGATCCCTGCAAACCTCGAGATGAAGGCGCGGCGGCCCTCATATAGGCATCGATTGACCTTCGTTCTGCTCCAACCGGTCTCGGCTTGGATCTCATCGTAAGAGTTGCCTTGCGCGCGCAGCCATAGCGCGCGCACCTCCTGCGGCTTCAGTCGCTGCAACGCTTCAGCCGACTGGGCGACCTGTTCGAAGCCAAGCGCGCGCTCCTCCGGCGAGGCGCCGCGGTCGTTTTCAATCTGGTCGAAGTCGATCTCGCTTGAGGCGAGATCGCGCTGGCGCGTCCTTCTCACCGCCATCGCTTCGTGTTTGATGACCGTCCGCAGCCAGCCGGGCGCCCGTTCGGGGTCGAGCCGGGGCGCGTGTTTGATGAAGATCTCAAGGCCGCGCTGGTATGCGTCCTCGGCGTCGTCGGCGCAGAGGCTGTGGCGGCGTGACAGGCGCAGCAGGCTTGCGGCATGGCGCTGGACGACGTCGATCACCAATGCGTCGAGCTCTGCCTGCGTGGCCTCGCGGCCGATCGGCGGTCTATCAAAATCAATCGGTTCCATTGCAGCTGCCCTCTAAAGCACGTGAGCAAGGCGATTTTCCCCTCCCCGGAGCTCGAAAAGTGCCGAAATTGCGTCATTTTTACTGCCCACCGCCTAATCAAGTAAACCCCGATCAGCGCTCTGCTATTTTTCTTTGTAGATGGCCGACTCGCTCTTCTCATTCCCCAACCCCGTCAACGAGGTTTCGGCCCGGCTCGTCGCTGGCGGCGTCGTTCTGATCGCGCTGGCGGCAATCGTCTCCGCCCAGCCATCGATCTTCATCGTGCTGGCATACGGCTTCATCGCTCGCCTGCTGACCGGGCCGACGCTAAGCCCGCTCGGTCAGTTCGTAACCCGCGTCCTGACCCCCGCGCTGCCCTTTGAGGAGAAGCTCGTGCCAGGCCCGCCGAAGCGATTCGCCCAGGGAATCGGCGCACTCTTCTCAGTCACAGCCGCAGTGCTGGCAATTGGCTTCGACCAGATTGGGGCGGCTTCGATCGTGCTCGCCGTGCTGGCGGCATTTGCGACGCTCGAATCGGTCTTCGGCATCTGCGTTGGCTGCAAAGTCTTTGCGCTGCTGATGAAGGCCGGCGTGATTCCAGCCGAGATCTGCGAGAGCTGTAACAACATCACGCTCGGCGGGCCGGCAGCGGCCGCCGGCTCACGCTGAGCCCGAAGCGCTATTAGGCGGCGGCAGCGTCGCGCTCGGCCAGCGCCTCAACCGGCCGCTGGTAGCCACTGGCTTGTGCTCGTGTCGCGCCGGCCGCGAGCTCTTTGCCGAGTTCGTAGAGGTAATCGTCGAAATCGACTTGAATCGTGTGCCGCTTCGAAGCGACGTAGCGTTTCTGCATCTTCGCCATATCGGCGGCCATGAAACTGCGCATCTCGGCTTCGGAAGGGAGCGCGTAACGCCCGCCGAGATAATCCGCGACCCAGCTTCCCTGAGCTTCCGAGAGAGGCATTACAGCGCCGAGCGGCTGCAGCAGGCCGATGAAGAAGAGGTTCGGGATCTCAGGCTTGAAGACGCGGCGGTAAAGATCGATCCGGTTGTCCGGCGCGGAGAT
>JAEMTR010000031.1:7156-11364 GCA_016462245.1 Solirubrobacteraceae bacterium | reverse complement strand
GAACAAGCGAACATCTTTGGCGTCCAATTCCATCCCGAGAAGTCTTCGACCAATGGTCTGCGGATGCTCGCTAACTTCGGTTCGATCTGCGCCGGTAGCCGCCAATGAGGCTTTACCCGGCAATCGACATCCTTGCTGGTAAAGCGGTGCGCCTGCGGCAGGGCAACTACGACCAGTCGACGGTCTACTCAGAGTCTCCACTGAGCGCGGCCGTCGCGTGGGCCCAGGCCGGCGCGACAGCGCTTCACATCGTTGACCTTGACGGCGCCCGTGGTGGTGAGCCTGAAAACCTTGAAGAGGTGCGCGAGATCGCCGCTGCGGTCGACTTGCCGATCCAGCTTGGCGGCGGGCTACGCAGCGTGGAATCGGTCGAGGCCGCGCTCGACGCCGGCGCGACCCAAGTGATCTTGGGGACTGCCGCGCTGCAAGACACCGAGCTACTCGACCAATTGATCGCGGAGCACCGCGACGAGCTAGTCGTGAGCGTCGACTCGCGCGCAGGAGTCGCCGCCGTCGCAGGCTGGGAGGAGAGCGACGGAGTAGATGCTCTTGCTGCGCTCGCTGCACTAGAGAAGCGCGGGGTCGCGAAGCTGATCGTCTCCGACATCGACGTCGACGGCACGATGGAGGGCCCAAACTTGGCGCAGATCGCCGCGAGCGGCGAAGTGCTGACGATCCCGTTCATTTACTCCGGCGGCGTTGGCTCGCTGCGCGACCTCAGCGCGATCGCGGCGGCATCTCCGCCGAACCTCGACGGAGTGATAGTCGGCAAGGCCCTCTACGACGGCGCATTCACAATTCAGCAGGCGCAGGATGCGCTGAGCGGCGGCGGCTGACGTGCAGATGAAGCGCGTCATTCCATGCCTCGACGTCGCCGACGGTCGCGTCGTCAAGGGAACTAACTTCATCGACATTCGCGATGCTGGTGACCCCGTTGAGTTGGCGGCGCGCTACGAACTGGCTGGCGCCGATGAACTCGTCTTCCTCGACATCACAGCCACTCACGAGGATCGCGACACGGTCGCAGCGCTGGCCCGTCGCACCGCCGATGATGTCTTCATTCCGTTCACGATCGGCGGCGGCATCCGTTCGGTCGACGACGCTCAGGCCGTGCTTGACGCTGGAGCTGACAAGGTCAGTGTCAACTCGGCAGCTTTGGCGAGGCCCGAACTGATTCGCGAGCTCGCCGAGCAGTTCGGAACGCAGTGCGTTGTCGTAGCGGTCGATGCCCGCTGCAGCGACGCAACCGCGAACGGCTGGGAGGCGGTCTCCGCTGGCGGCCGCAAGCCGACCGGCCGCGACGTAGTCGAGTGGGTTATCGAGGCCGAGCAGTTGGGCGCCGGCGAGTTGCTGCTCACGAGCATGGACCGCGACGGAACCAAAGACGGCTACGACCTCGAACTGCTTACCGCCGTGAGCGAGGCAGTAGGGATCCCCGTAATCGCCTCTGGCGGCGCCGGCGAACTCGAGCACCTTGCCGCTGCGCTAGAGGCCGGCGCAGACGCAGTCCTCTGCGCGTCAATCTTCCACTTCGGTCTCTTCAGCGTCGCTGACGTCAAGAGCTACTTGGCAGGCCGAGGGATCGCAGTTCGGCCGATCGCTGACGAACCCACCGACGGCTGACGCAGCCCTAGCGACGTCGCTGGAGCAAGACTCGCTGCGCATCGGCGAGCGTGTGGCCCCTGCTATGAAGCAATGCGGTCAAGTGGTAAAGCAGGTCGGCGGCCTCTTCGTCGACGCGCTGATCGCTCTCCTCGAGGACTGCGCGGCCAACCTCTTCCGCTTCCTCGCGTACCTTCGCGGCGCTGAACTCAGGGTCGCCCAGGAGCTGGACGCTGTAGGAACCCTCAGGCTTGTTGACTGCGCGATCAACCAAAACGCGCTCGATCGCCGGTAGCGCCTCATGCGCTGCGTCGGCCTCGACTGCGCTTTCGAAGAAGCAGCTGCGCTCACCGGTGTGGCAGGCTGGGCCGGCCGGGGTCACAATCGCCAGCAGCGCGTCGCAATCACAGTCGAGTCGCAGAGCAATTAGCTTCTGCGTGTTGCCCGAGGTTGCGCCTTTGTGCCACAGCTCTTCGCGTGAACGGCTCCAGAGGTGGAGCTCGCCGCTACTGAGCGTGAGCGCCACCGCTTCAGCGTTGGCGTAGGCCAGCATCAAGACTTCGCCGCTGGCCTCGTCCTGAACCACGACTGGGACTAGCCCGCGGTCGTCGTAAGCGATCTCGCTCAACGCTGACCCGTGGGTAGAGCGGCACGCCTGCTGTGGCGGGGGGTCGCGGTAGAACCATTCGCTGCGCAGGAAAGCCTCGCAGCAGCGCGCCGGCGGGCTCGTAGCCGTCGCTCGAGGGCCAGGTCGCAGGCCGTAGCGTCACGGCCGTCTATGACGCCGTATGACTCAAGTGTGGCGAAGGCGACAAGGCCGTCCAAGGCCGAAATCACGCAAGAGCGCTGTTGAGCGGGGGTTTGGGTTATTGTCGTTGACCAGAACATATGTTCGCAAGCGTAAGAAGTCTTTCGGACGGCTCGCAAGAGCTCCACTCGAACCTAGCTAAGAGGTCGTAATCTACTGACTTTTAGTTGCACGGTTTCGTGCAGTCGGTGCGGCCCGTAGGATGCGCAGCGTGATCCAACTCCGCGTAATCGCTCCAGCATCGCATTCGGACGCCGCGGTGGCGCTATTAGTGGACTCCAAGTCGGTTGCCAACGTTGTCCTCGTGCGCGGCGCGGCGGTCGACCCTGTTGGCGACATGATCACCTGCGATGTCGCTCCCGAAGACGCTAGTTACATCGTTGGTGACCTGCGGCGGATGGGGCTGGCGGAACTTGGGGCGATCGATATCGACGAGATCGATTCGTCGATCTCTGCTGCTTCCATGGTTGCTGAGGAGTCGGCAAGCGGAAATTCAGCGAACTCCGTGATTTGGGAGAACGTTCATGCACAGATAGACAATGAGGGGCTGCTCAGCGTTGGCATGGTCGCCCTCTTCGCCTTCGCCGGGGTGATCGCCGCAGTTGCGATCCTGATCGACTCATCGCCGATTGTCGTAGGCGCGATGGCGCTCTGCCCGGACTTTGGGCCGATTGCGGCCTTTGCCGTCGGCGCCGTGCGGCGTGACCGACGCCGAATATGGGGCGGGCTGTTCGCGCTGCTCGTCGGCTTCAGTGCTGGCATCGCCGCGGCGTTTGTCGCAGTAACAGCGCTAACGATCACCGGCGTCTCGCCGGACTCGTTCAACACCTCCACCAACACGCTGGCGCAGACGATCGCTGCGCCGAACATCTACTCAGTCGTCGTCGCGGCCTGTGCTGGCGCGGCTGGCATGCTGTCCGTGACGCTCGGCAAGTCTGGCGCCTTGGTCGGCGTGGCGGTGTCAATCACGACGATCCCAGCTGCCGCCGAAATCGGCCTCGCTCTTAGCTATAGCGACTGGGCGTCGGTTGAAGGAGCGGCTGGGCAGCTAGCGCTAAACATCGTCTCATTGCTCGTCTCGGCCACGCTGATGCTCGCCTTTCAGCGCCGACGGTTCGATCGCTACAACCTCCTAAGACGACCGACTAGCTAGCCTTGGCAGAGTCCGTGCTCCTCCCAACCGAATGCCGATAACCATGGAAACTTTCGTAATCGACGGCGGCACACCATTGAGCGGCACTGTCGTCCCCGCCGGCAATAAGAACGGTGCGTTGCCGATCCTCGCCGCGTCGCTGTTGACGAGCGAAAAGCTTGTGATCGCCAACGTGCCACGGATTAGTGACGTTGACTCGATGCTGACGCTGCTCGAAGGAATCGGCGTCGCTGTCGAGTGGACGGGCGCAAACGAGGTGACGCTTTGCGCCAAGGACGTCAGTGGCGAAGCCGAACTCGATCGCGACTGTGCCGAGCGGATCCGCGCCTCGTTCCTACTCGCCGGGCCGCTGCTCGCGCGTTTCGGGAGGGCAGCGATGCCGCCGCCAGGAGGCGACGTGATCGGCCGCCGCAGGCTCGACCCTCACCTCGACGCTCTAGGTGCCCTCGGGGCGACGATGACGCATGGCCGCGACATCGTGCTCGAGGCGCCGGAGGGCGGCTTGCACGCGGCTCAGATATTCATGGACGAACCGTCCGTGATGGCGACCGAGAACGCGCTGCTCGCAGCGGTGCTAACTCCGGGCGAGACGCTGATCGGGAATGCCGCCAGCGAGCCACACGTTCAGGATCTCGCGCGGATGCT
>JAEMTR010000031.1:0-7056 GCA_016462245.1 Solirubrobacteraceae bacterium | reverse complement strand
GATCAGAAGTTGGTCGCTGCGCGCGACGTTGGTGAGTACAAGTCAAAGATCCAGGACGGCCCGTGGCCTGCCTTTCCCGCCGACCTAACTTCGATTGCGGTGGCGCTGGCAACTCAGTGCGAAGGCTCGGTCCTGATCCACGAGTGGATGTTTGAAAACCGACTGATATTCACCGATAAGTTGGTTCTGATGGGGGCCGACATCACGCTGTGCGACCCCCACAGGGCGATCGTCAGCGGACCGAGCCGACTGCGCGGCGAACGCGTTGACTCGCCGGACATCAGGGCCGGTATGGCGATGTTGATCGCAGCGCTCTGCGCCGATGGTCGCAGCGAGATCGGCAACGTCAGTCAGATCGACCGCGGATACGAACGGATCGACGAGCGCCTGCGCGAGCTTGGCGCCAAGATCGAACGCCGTGGCGGCGACGCCAGCTAACTGCGGCCGACTACTCGGCCGGCGCCGCGCTGATCTTGCCGTCGGTTTTCGTTTCGTAGGCAAACATGCTCGTCATCCCAACGACGATGAGCAGCTTTCCATCAGAGATCGCGGGGTTGAATTGACCTTTGGGAACCGACCAGATCGTCTTGCCAGTGCGGACCGCCAGCGCTGCCGTTTGCTTCTCCAGGGTTGAGTAAAAGACGAGATCACCGATAATTTGAATCCCACCGGAGATTCGCCCGCCGGTGGGCCTGCTCCAGCGCACCGCACCGCTCTTGGCGTTGAGGGCGTAAAGATTCCCGTCGTAAGAACCGATGTAGACAGTTGGGCCGAGCTTTGGAATGTCGGCGACGGCGGCCGATGAGTAGACGTAACCGCCGGTCCCTTGGCGCCAGGCCAGTTCGCCATTACTGGTTGAGAAGGAGTAGACGCTGCTGTTGGTATTGCCGATGTAGACGCGACCAAACGCAACCGAAGCAGTGCCATAGAACTGACCGCCGCCAAGCCCGAGAGCGCCGCCACCGCCTGACCTCCAGACCGACTTACCGTTCTTGGCCTCGATCGCATGGACCTGGCCAGCGTAATCACCGAAGAAGAGCTTTCCGTTGGCATAGGCCAGGCCGCCCTTGACGGCGCCCCCGGCGCGATAGGTCCAGAGCACCTTGCCGCTCTTGGCGCGCAGTGCGTAGACAGTGCCATTCTCGCTACCGAAGTAGACGACGCCGCCGCGAACGAAAGGCGAGCTTTCGGTTCGGCTGGCGAGATTCTTTGACCAAAGAATCTTCTTCTTCTTCGGATCGACGGCGACGATCCGGCCCTTATTGCTGCCGCGGCTACCAACGAGGATTGTGCAGTAAGCGATGCCGTCAACAAAAGCCGGAGAGGATGCGGCGAGATCGCCGAGCTTCTTCTTCCAGTAGAGCTCGCCGGTCTGCCGTTTGAGCGCGTAAAGCGAAGCGTTGTTCTTCAGCAGCAGCAGCGAATCGCCGTCTGCGACCGGGGTGAACTCCAACAAGATGCTGCCTCGCAGCGCCCAGCGAAGCTTCTTTGTCGGGCGCAGCGGCCGCGCGAGCGGATAGTTGTGCGTTCGGGCAGCGTCGTAACCATAGAACGGCCAGCTCGAGCCGTCTTCGCTCGGCTTTGGCAGCGGCTTAGGCGCCGTCGTCGTCTGAAAGGCGACGTCGGGATTCGAAACGTCGCCGGGATTACGGGCGTTTAGAAAGAATGCGAGCGCGGCCGCGGTCAGCAAGATTGCTGCAACAAGAAGCCCAACGAGGAAGCGTCCTTTGCGTGATCGCGGGATCATCAGCAGTATGGAAGCAGTAATGGTGGTCGCCAAGCTCGCAGAGCTGCCCGCAGGGCAGGCCGTGATCGACGCCGTCGGCAACGACGCGAGCGTCTGGTTGGTTGGCGGCGCAGTGCGGGACCTGATGCTCGATCGCACGCCAACGGAGATCGACCTCGTGGTCGAGGGGCCACTCGACGAGCTGCTCGAAAGGCTCGGTGGCGAGGCGCGACGATTCGAACGTTTCGGCACAGCTACGGTTCTTTTGGGCGAGGTGAGGGTTGACCTAGCCTCTGCGCGGACTGAAACCTACGCTCAGCCTGGGGCGCTTCCGGAGGTTGCTCCCGCGGACCTTGAAAACGATCTACGGCGCCGCGACTTCTCGGTCAACGCGATCGCTGTGCGGATCAGCGATGGAGAACTCAAAGCTGACCCAGCAGCGCTTGCCGACCTCGAACAAGGAACGCTGCGAGTGCTCACTCAGCATTCTTTTCTCGACGATCCGACGCGTCTTTGGCGCTGCGCTCGATACAGCACGCGGCTCGGCTTCAACGTTGATCCGCAGACTAAATCGCTGGCAGCAGCGGCTACTGCGGGTGCGATCAGCGGAGAGCGAATCGGTGATGAGCTACGGCTCGCACTGCGCGAGCCACAGCCAACCGCCGTCTTCGCCGCCGTTGAGGAGCTCAATCCAGCGGCGCTACCAGAAGGCTTCTGCCCGGCGCCGCAGGGACTCGACGAAGCGTTGGAGCTGCTTGGCGACGAAGGTCGTAGCGAGCTGCTGACACTTGCCGCCTGCTGCAAGGGCGTCGAGCTGGATCTGCTGACGCGCTGGCTCGACTACCTCGGCTTTAGCGCCGACGAGCGTGATCTGGTCGCAATCGGCTCTCGCTGGGTCACGGCGGCGCCGCTTCGAAATGCGCAGACGCCGGCGCAGATAGCGGCCGCGGCGAGCGGTGCGCCAATTGAGGCCGTCGCGCTCTGCGGTGGCGACAACGCCCGCCGTTGGCTAGAGCAGCTTCGTTTCGTCGAGCTCGAGATTGGCGGCGACGACCTGCTCGCCGCCGGAGCGCAGCCAGGGCCGGCGATCGGCGCGGGGCTTAGCTACGCGCTCGAACTAACTCTCAACGGAGAAATCAGCGGCGCGCAGAAGCAGCTAGAAGCGGCGCTCAAACGCTGCGGGGAAGCGGCTCAGTGAAGGCCTCCGAGGGCGCTGCTGGCAGTCCCGCAGTGGCGGCCTTCAGCGACGAACAGCTCGGCCTGCGGCTTACGCTCGGCCGGACCGAAATGTTTTTTAGCAATGCGACTGCAGGTGATTTTGGCGGCCCATCAGAGGCGGCCGTTGAGGCGCTCGAAGCGTTGAGCGGGATAGCTCGAGATCATTGGGCGCAAGATGAGCAGACCCACGGCAGACGCGTCAACGTGGTTGGGCCCGGCGAAGAGAACGCGCCGTTCACGCGCCCCGCCGACGCGCAGGTGAGCGACCGCGCTGACCTGCTCTGCGCCGTCAGGACGGCCGACTGCCTAGCAGTATTGATCACCGGCACGAAAGCGTTCGGCGCCGTCCACGCTGGCTGGCGCGGACTCCAGGACGGCGTCATTGCAGCTGCCGTAGCCGAAATCAGCAAGCTGGATTATGGGCCGCTGCGCGCAGCGATCGGCCCCGGCGCGCGCGGCTGCTGTTACGAGGTCGGCGACGATCTGCGCGGCAAGTTCAGCGCATATCCCGCCGCGCAGGAGCAGCCTGGCAGGCTCGACCTCGCACGCGTTGCCACGGCGCAGCTCAAAGCGCTAGGAGTTGTCGACATCTACGACTGCGGAATCTGCACAATCTGCGCGCAGCCGCACGACTTCTTCTCCTATCGACGCGACGATCGTGAGACGGGCAGGATGATCGGAGCTGTATGGCTGAACTAATTAGAGGATTGAACGCGCAATCGATAGCTGCCGCAAGGGCTGCCGTTGATCTCGATGTAGCTGCTGCCTGCCAGCGAGCCGGCCGCGAGCGGTCTGAGGTCGAAGTTATGCTCGCTGCCAAGTACGTGCCAATCGAGGAGAGCGGCGCGCTGCTCGAGGCCGGAATCGAGCTGGTCGGTGAGAATCGCGCACAAGATCTCGTAGCGAGAGCCGAGGCCTACCCGGGCCGCTTCACGATCGACTTCATCGGCGCGCTGCAGAGCCGCAAAGTCAAACTGATCGTTCCTTACGTCAGGTTGATCCACTCGGTCGCCAGTGAATCTGTCCTGACCCAGCTCGAGAAACACCACACCGAATCCACGCGCGCACTGATCGAGGTCAACGTTGCCGGGGAGGAGGAGAAGGCTGGCGTCGCGCCATCCGAACTCGATCACTTCATTGCCCGCTGCCCGGTTCCGGTCGTCGGGCTGATGACAATGCCTCCACTGGCCGATGATCCCGAGCAAAGCCGCGAAAGCTTCGCGACGCTGCGCAACCTCGCACAGGAGCGTGGTTTGGAGCAGCTTTCAATGGGCACAACGCAGGATTTTGGCGTCGCAATCGAAGAAGGAGCGACAATCGTGCGAATCGGCAGCCGACTGCTGCGTTAGTCGAACGCACCGTTTCAGGCAGGAAAACGCCGCTGCGCGGCTAAACTTGTCTAATGGCTCTTAGTGATACGTGGCACCGCGCAATGGTTTACTTCGGTTTGGCCGAGGACCGAGATCCCTACGCACCTGAAACCGGCTCCTTCGAGCCCGAAGCCGAGCTCGAAGGTCGATACCGCGAGCGCCCCAACGTCAAGCGGCTTAGCCGGCGGCGAAAGGGCGACGAGATCGAGGAACTCTTTGCTGACGAAGAGCCTCGCCGTGGGGCCGGCAAGCCGCGCGCCGCGGCGCCACGAGGCGGCAATGGCGGCTCAGCCGACCGAGTGCACCTCGTGATTCCAAAAAGCTTCAACGACGCCCAGCAGGTCGCCGACAAGTTCCGCGACGGCATTCCTGTCGTGCTCAATCTTCAATCGACCGACTCCGACCTCAGCAAGCGCTTGATCGACTTCACCAGCGGCCTGACTTATGGCCTCGACGGTGGGATGCAAAAGATCGCCGAGAAAGTTTTCATGCTGACGCCGCGCAACGTTGAGATCTCGGCCGAGGAACGCGCATCGTTGATTGAGAAGGGCTTCTTCAACCAGAGCTAGGCGGCGCTGCGCTTTGGCGCACGCGATCAAGCGGTACGGTTCGGGAACTATGCGGATCGGACTTATCGGCAGCGGCAACATGGCGCGGGCACTGGCAGTCGGTTGGGCCAGGCCGCTTACCTGCTCGGCGCTGGAGCTCGAACAGGCGCAGGCGCTAGCTGCGCTCGTCGGCGGTACGGCGCTTGCCACTAACGCGGAGGTCGCTGCGAGCAGCGACCACGTAATTCTCTGCCACAAGCCAAAGCAGCTCGAAGAGGTTGCGCTGGAAATCGCCGATCAGACCGAGGTAGTTCTCTCGATCCTCGCCGGCGTTACTTTGCCCGAGCTTCGAGCCGCCTACCCGACCGCTCGCGTCTACCGAATGATGCCGAACCTTGCCGCCGAGATCGCGCAGTCAACGATCGGCATCGTTGACGACGACGCCGGCGATCGCGAACTGTTTGAGCAGCTTGTCGGTTTGCTTGGCGAGCTTGGCGACGTAATCGCGGTCGAGGAGTCTGATTTCGGTGTCCTAACAGGAATTAGCGGCGTCGGGCCAGCCTACGTGGCTCTGATTGCTCAAACTCAGGTTGCGGCGGCCGTTGCCGAAGGAATCGACGAGCAGACCGCAAAGCTTCTCGTTGGCTCCTCGCTGAAGGGCTCTAGTGCGCTGTTAGTTTCGCGCGCCAACGACAGCGAGCAGATCTGCCGCGAGGTGGCAACACCGGGCGGCGTGACCGAGAAGGGCCTTGCCGTGCTCGCTGGCCCGCTGCGCGAGGGCTTTAGGGCTGCGATGGACGCCGTTCTCGGTCGCAGACAATGACCGCACTTATCGTATTTCCGTTATCGACGGTGAGGGCGGCTGTCGCCGGTTACCTAGGCGCGCTGATCGACGTCTACACGATCCTTATCTTCGCTTACATTCTTAGCTCCCTCTATCAGTCGTTCGGCGGCAGAATTCCATACAACCGAGCGCTGATCGCGATTCTCGATTTCCTGCGCCAAGTTTGTGAACCGTATCTGAGCATCTTTCGCCGCTTCATTCCGCCAATCGGCCCGCTCGACCTGAGCCCAATAGTGGGAATTCTCGTATTGACGATCGGTGGCGGCTTGATCGTCAGGCTGATCGCCGGATGAACGGCAGCCAGAGCGGTGTAATTGCACTCGCCGGCCTGACAGCGGTCGTCGTCGTCGCGATCGACCAGTTGACAAAGGTGCTGGCCCGAAACGCCGTCTCCGGGGGCGGCAGCGAAGAGCTCTTCGGAGGTTTCGTAAAGATCGTCGACGTCCGCAACAGTGGCGTCGCCTTCGGGCAGCTGAGCGGCGGTGGGCCACTGGTCGTAGTCGTCGTAGCGCTGGCTGTCGGAGCGCTGCTGTGGTATTTCCTCAGCCACCTCGAAACGCCGCATATCTGGCTAGCGACGGGCCTCGTCGTTGGCGGCGCCGCCGGCAACATCATCGACCGTGCTCGCGCCGGAGCGGTCTCCGATTTCATTAAACTGCCGCACTGGCCAGCCTTCAACTTTGCCGATGCCGCAATCACCGTCGGCGTGATTGCGATTGTCGTGCTTGCCGAGCTTGACGCGCGCAGGAAGCGCAAATTGGAGCAACCTAGTGCGCCTTGAGGTCGCTTCTGGTGACTCTGGCGAGCGGCTAGACACGCTGCTCTCTGGCCCACTCGGCTCGCGCGCCCGCGCGCAACGCTTGATCGCTGCCGGCCAGGTAAGCGTTGACGGCCAGATCGCTGCGAAATCCTCAAAGCCGGTCGCTGGCGCAGTAATCGAGGTTGACGAATCTGACCGGCGCGACGTGGCCGCTGACGACGGCGAACCGGCTGAGTTTCGGATTGCCTATGAGGACCGGTCATTGCTCGTCATCGAGAAACCGGCCGGCGTAGTTGTTCACCCGGCGCGCGGGCACTCTAGTGGCACGCTAGTCCAAGCGCTCGCCGGCCGCGCTGGCGGAGGAGATGACCCTGAACGCCCAGGAATCGTCCATCGCCTCGACCGCGATACGTCGGGCCTCTTGGTAGTGGCTCGCGATGAAGAGACCCACCGCGCGCTGCGGGCAGCAATGTCAAAGCGGGAAATCAGGCGTGAATATTTAGCGCTTGTCAACGGCAGACCGAGCTCTAGGACCGGGACAATCGATGCTCCGATCGGCCGCGATCGTCGTAAGCGCACAAAGGTTTCGC
>JAEMTR010000178.1 GCA_016462245.1 Solirubrobacteraceae bacterium | reverse complement strand
TGGATCGCCGGCAAATGCCTTGCGGTAGGCCTCTAGAAGGTCCGAGCCGCGGGCCGCGCCGCAGGGATTGTTGTGCTTGACGATCACGCAGGCCGGCTGCTCGGCGCCGAGCTCGGCGAGCGTCGCGCGGGCGCCATCTAGGTCAAGAATGTTGTTGAACGAGAGCTGCTTCCCACTGAGCTGCTCGGCCGAACCGAGTACCCCTTCGCCCGCCGCGCCCGACTGCCGGTAGTAGGCGGCTTGCTGGTGCGGGTTCTCGCCGTAGGGCAGCTCCAGCTCGCGTTCGAAGGTCGCCGATAGCGCCGTTGGCATCCCGCCGCCGCGCGCCGCGAACCAGTTGCTAATCGCGGAGTCGTAACGGGCGATCAAAGCGAACGCTTCGGCCGCAAGCCGCTGGCGCGTCTCAAGCGAAAGTAGCCGATCCGCACCTTCGAGCTCGTCGAGCAGTGGCTCGTACTGCGCAGGATCTGTAACGACGGCGGCGTAGGCGGCGTTCTTCGCCGCCGCGCGCACGATCGTCGGGCCGCCGATGTCGATCTGCTCAATCACCTCGGCGTCGCTGACGCCGTCGCGCGCAACCGTCTCTTCGAACGGGTAGAGGTTGACGCAGACAAGGTCAACGAACTCGATCTGATGCTCGCGAGCCTGTTCCAAATGCTCAGCGTTATCGCGCAACGCGAGCAGCCCGGCGTAAAGGCGCGGGTTGAGCGTTTTTACGCGCCCGTCCATGATCTCCGGGAAGCCGGTGAGGTCATCGATCGAGCGGACTTCGAGCCCGGCCTCACGCAACACCGTTGCCGTGCCGCCGGTTGAGATCAGCTCAACTCCGAGCGCAGCGAGCCTCTGGGCGAAATCGACGATCCCACTTTTGTCGGAAACAGAGAGCAGCGCGCGAGCAACGGGCGCCGCACCAGGCGCGCGAGGATCGAAATCTGAGGACTCAGTGACGATGACGCGAGGCTAGCGCAGCTCAGGGCTCGATGATCAGCCGCTGAGGATTTGCAGGATCCCTGCCGACGGCACCGCGGACCATCAAACGGACGCCTTCCGGCAGCAATTCGTGCTCAATCGCTTGCAAAATCTGGTGAACCTCGGTCGGATCACTGTATCCCGGCAGCTCGACCGAGCGCTGCAGCAGGATCGGCCCACTGTCGATTCCCTCGTCAACGAGGTGAACCGTCACGCCGAACACTTTGACCCCGTATTCGACAGCCTGCTCGACGGCGCGCGTGCCCGGGAAGGCCGGCAGCAGCGAAGGGTGGACGTTGATGATGCGATCACGGAAGCGGGCGATGAAGGAGTGATCGAGCAGCGCCATGTAACCGGCCAGAACCACGAGCTCAACTTCGTTCTCATCGAGCCAGTCGGCGATCGCGTTGTCGCGCGCGGCGCGGCGTTCAAACTGATCAAGCTCGAAGCTGCGCGTGAGAATGTTGGCGGTGCGCGCGTGGCGCAGCCCCGGCGCATCCTCTTGGTCGGAGGCGACGGCGACAATCTCGGCGTCGAAGCCGTGGACGCTTTCGATCAGAGCCTGCAGATTGGTGCCACGGCCCGAAAGCATCACTGCAATTCTCATCGTCTCGCTCCTTGGCCGGCGGGGGACTGAAGTTTGGGAAAGCGACCACCGGAGGAGACGATGCGCCCCTCGGCCAGCAGCGCGTCGATGCGGCCGAGCACGTCATCGGCGTGAAGATCGCCAAAGGCGCCGTAGTGCTCGAGCTCGTCGTAGTGGTTCGAGGCAATCACCTTCGAGCGGCCGCCGCGCAGCACCTGGACTGCGCGCGTGCGACCGAGCTGCGGGTGGGCGCTGGCAACCAGATCGATTATCGCCTCGTCTAGCGAGCTGGAATCGGCCAGCGCGGCTCGCGGCGCAAACGAACGGCCGCTCGACGGTGCCCCCTTCTTCATCGCGCGAACCTCAACCGAGACGACGTCGGCAACCGACTCTGGACTGCAAACGTCGCAGCAGGGAACGAGCAACGGCGCGGCGTCACGATCACGGTCGCCGAAGTGGCCGAGCACGGCGGCGCGGCGGCAGCTCGGCGTCTCGACGAAATGCCAAACCGAGCGGTAGGCGGCCCAGCGCGCTTTCGTCGCCTGCTTCGCCGACGTTTGGCAGAGGCTCCGCGCACGCCCGTCGTAAGCGCCGTCGATGCGGCCGATCTGGCGGTCGGTCGGCGCCGGCGAAGGGCTCAAAACGCCTGCCCGCGCTAGGTGGCCAATGATCGCGCGGACTTGATCCGGGTTACTTCCAAGCTCGCCGATCTCAGCGTCGTAGCGGCCGTCGGGCGAGGAGGCAAAGATTCGCTTCGCAACGCGATCGAGCTCGGCCTCATCAACCTCGGAGCGCTCGATGAAGAAGACGTGGAGCCCTTTGTCCTTGTTCTGGGCCAGCAGCAGCGCCCGCGCCGGTGCGCCGTCACGGCCGGCGCGGCCGGCCTCCTGGTACCAAGCCTCGATCGACTGCGGCACGCTGACGTGAACGACGGTCCGAACATCGGCCTTGTCAACGCCCATTCCAAAAGCGTTGGTCGCGACTACAACGTCAACGCTGCCGTCCATGAAGCTGCGCTGAATCTTGGCGCGCTTCTCGCGGTCCAAACCAGCGTGGTAGGCGACGACTTTGATTCCAAGGTCTGTGGCGAGATTCGACGCCACTTCGGCCGTCTGCTTGCGCGTGCCGGCGTAGACGATCGCCGGGCGCGCCTCGGGCGTTGCCAGCGCGGCGGCGAGCTGGGCGCGGGCGTGGCTGGCCGACTTCGAAGACGCGACGGCGAAGGTCAGATTCGGGCGATCAAAGCCGGTCGCGACGCTGACCGGTTCATTAAGTCCGAGCCGCTCTGCGATGTCGCGCGCGACCTGCGGCGTGGCGGTTGCCGTCGAGGCGAAGATCGAATCGGCGCCGAGCCAGCGGGCGGCGTCGCCGAGGCGGAAGTAGTCGGGGCGGAAGTCGTGACCCCACTGCGAGACGCAGTGCGCCTCATCAACGACGAAGCAGCCAATTTCAAC
>JAEMTR010000177.1 GCA_016462245.1 Solirubrobacteraceae bacterium | reverse complement strand
ACGATCGACGTCTACATGGCGCGCGGCGGCTACAAGCAGCTAGAGGTCGCGCTGAAGATGAAGCGTGGCGATTTGATCACCGAACTGAGCGGCTCCGGGCTGCGCGGCCGCGGCGGCGCCGGCTTCCCGATGGGCAAGAAGGCCTCGTTCATCCCGAAGGGCGACATGCAGAAGTACGTCGTCTGCAACGCCGACGAATCGGAGCCCGGCACCTTCAAGGACCGCGAACTGATTCAGAAAAACCCGCACCAGCTGATCGAAGGCGTGATCATCGCCGCCTTCGCCGTCGACGCAACGATCAACTACATCTACATTCGCGGCGAGTACGCCCAGCAGGCCGACATTCTCGACGCCGCAATCGCCGAGGCGCGTGAGCGCGGCATCATCGGTGAGAACATCTTCGATTCAGGCTTCAGCGTTCAGCTAGAGCTGGCGCGCGGCGCCGGCGCTTACATTTGCGGTGAGGAGACGGGGCTGCTCGACTCGCTCGAAGGCAAGCGCGGGAACCCGCGCCTGAAGCCGCCATTCCCGGCCAACGAAGGGCTCTTCAACGGACCGACGCTGATCAATAACGTGGAGACGCTCTCGGCGATCCCCAGCATCATTGAGCTCGGCGCCGAAGGCTACGCCGCGATCGGCGTGAAGGATTCGGCCGGAACAAAGCTGGTTTCGATCAGCGGCAACGTTGAGCGCCCCGGCAACTACGAGGTGGCGCTTGGAACTTCGAGCCGCGAGCTGATCTACGGCCTCGCCGGTGGCCCAGTCGACGGCCGCAAGATCAAGTGCTGGTTCCCGGGAGGCTCAAGCACCCCGGTCTTGACCGCCGACGATCTCGACATCGGCTACGACTACGACTCGATCGAAGCGGCAGGTTCGTTTCTCGGCTCGGGCGCGATCATCGTCGTCGACGAAACTCAGTCGGTCGTTGAGCTGGCTTACAAGCTGGCGAAGTTCTACTCGCACGAATCGTGCGGCAAGTGCACGCCATGCCGCGAAGGAACGCGCTGGACCTTCCACATGGTCGAGCGGATCAAGGAGGGCACGGCGACGCCGATGGACCTCGACATCATGGCCGCCGTTCAGGACCAGATCACCGGCCACTGCCTTTGCGCCCTCGGAGAAGCGATGGCGATGCCGATCGGTTCGCTTATCGCCAAGTTCCGCGACGAGTTTGAGGCCGAGATCGAAGAGAACCGCAACGCGCGCGAGCGCAAGCTAGCGGAAGAGTTCGCCGCCGCCGAAGTTGCGATCGAGGGCGTCAGCGCCTAATGCCACGGCCGGTCGAAAAGCTCGTCAGCCTGACGATCGACGGTAACGAAGTGCAGGCCCCTGCGGGAATGATGCTGGCCGACGCCGCGCTCAAGTACGGCGACGTTGAGATTCCCGTCTTCTGTTACGACGCCAAGATCGGCCCGCCGGTCGGCGCCTGCCGGATGTGCCTAGTGGAGATCGAAGGAATTCCGAAGATGCAGGCCGGTTGCTCGGTCGCCGTCACCGACGGAATGGTCGTCCATACCGACACGCCGACCGTCAAAGCGGCGCAGCAAGCGGTGCTTGAGTTCATCCTGATCAACCACCCGCTCGACTGTCCGGTCTGCGACAAGGGCGGCGAGTGCCCGCTGCAGGACAACGCCTTTGGCTGGGGCGGAGGGCTCTCGCGCTTCATTGAACCGAAGCGCCATTTCGAGAAGCCGCTGGCGCTCTCACCGCTGATCGCGATCGACCGCGAGCGTTGCATCCTCTGTTACCGCTGCGTCCGTTTCAGCCAAGAGGTTTCTGAAGATGACCAGCTGGTGCTCGAGGAGCGCGGCTCCGACACCTTCGTCACGACCTTCGACGGCCACCCTTACGTGGCGCCGTTTAGTGGCAACATCACTGAGTTCTGCCCGGTTGGCGCGCTCACCTCGCGTCCTTACCGCTTCCGCGCCCGCCCCTGGGACATCGAGCAGGCTGGTTCGGTCTGCACGCTCTGCCCGGCGCAGTGCAACGTAAGCTTCTCGGTCCGCGACGAGCGCGTGCTGCGCGTGCTGAGCCGCGAGCACGATGGCGTTGACGACGGCTGGCTCTGCGACAAGGGCCGCTTCGCCTACCAAGCGATTCACGTTGACGCGCGAATCACTGAGCCGATGATGCGCGACGGCGGCGAGCTGCGGCCGGTCACGTGGGATCTCGCTATTGAGACTGCCGCGAAGCTGCTCTCACACGCTGGTACCAAGACAGGCGCGCTGGTTGGCGGCGAGACGACGAACGAAGAGGGCGTGCTGCTGACGCACCTGATGCGCGAGACGCTCGGCTCCAGCGACCTTGATTCGCGGCCGGGCGGTTCGCTTGATCTGGAACTACTGCGGGCGCTCAGCGCGCCAACGCTGCAGGCTTCGGTTCCCGACCTTCAGTACGCCCACGCCGTTCTCGTGCTCGACTGCGAACCGGTAGATGACGCGCCAATCCTTGACCTGCGCTTGCGCAAAGGCGTGCGCCACCATGGCGTCAAGCTGCTGATCGGCTCCAGCCGCCCGTCGGCGCTTGACGAGCGCGCCGCCCACAGCGCCCGCTTTGCGCCCGGCTGCGGCGAGGCTTTTGTCGCTGCGCTCAGTGCTGAACTGGCCGGCCAGCCTTCGGCTTCGCTGGCGGCAGCAGCTGGCGCCGACGGCGATGACGTTGTTGCGCTTGCCGCGCAGCTGCGTGAGGCCGGCGAAGAGGTAGTGATCCTTTGGGGAGAGCGGCTGACGGCCGGGCCGCGCCGCAACGAGGGCGCCCGCGCGCTGCTCAACCTCGCAGCTCAACTCGAGCTTGATGGCAGGGATGGCGGCGGCCTGTTGGAGATCCCTTCCGGCGCCAACTCGCGCGGCCTGCGCGAGGTTGGCGTGCTGCCGAACGCTTCGATTGGGCTTGGCGATGCCCCCACCGCTGGCCGCGATTCACAGCAGATCGGCGAGGCGCTGGCCGCTGGCGATCTCAGCGCCGTGATCCTTCTACACAGCGACCCGCTGCTCGACCAGCCCAGCTCAGCGCTCTGGCAGCGTGCGCTC
>JAEMTR010000176.1 GCA_016462245.1 Solirubrobacteraceae bacterium | reverse complement strand
CCTACCGGCGCCTGCGCGTAGGTAACCCCGCGCCCTACGCGGCGCTGCTGCGCTTCGGCGAGCTATCGGTGCTGAGCTCATCGCCGGAACGCTTTCTCAGTGTTAGCTCGGAAGGCGTCGTTGAATCGAAGCCGATTAAGGGGACCTGCGAGCGCAGCGCCGACGCTGTCGAGGACGCGCGCCGCGCCGAAGCGCTGCAGGCCGACGAGAAGACGCGGGCCGAGAACCTGATGATCGCCGACCTAGTCCGCAACGACCTCGGGCGCGTCTGTGAGCTTGGCAGCGTCCACGTGACGGCGCTGATGGTCGTCGAGCGCTACGCGACCGTTCATCAGCTCGTTTCGATCATCCGCGGGCAGCTGCGGCAAGGCAGCAGCGCGCTCGACGCCGTCTGTGCCTGCTTCCCTGCCGGCTCGATGACCGGTGCACCGAAGCTGCGCACGCTTGAGGTGATCGACCGACTCGAGGATCGTCCGCGCGGCATCTACTCCGGCGCGCTCGGCTATCTCTCGGTCAACGGCAGCGCCGACCTCAGCGTCGTGATCCGCACGATTGTGTCGACGCCTGAGGGCGTAACAATCGGCGCTGGAGGCGCGATCGTCGCCGCCTCCGACCCTGAGGCCGAGTACGAGGAGATGCTGCTGAAGACGCGGCCGTTGGTCGAGGCGGCCGGGGGAACGATCGGCTCCACCGCGCCAGTGGCCGCCGCACAGTGAGTTCGCTCTACCGCTGGAAAATCGATGCGGCAGCCTGGGAAGAGTCGGCGCGATCAGCGGCCGCGGTCACGGTCGCCGATTCGTGGCTGCTCGAAGAGGGGCTCACCACGCGGCTTGACCTCCACCGCGAACGCTTTCTAACCAGCGCGGCGGAGCTCGGCGAGGCGGCCGAGGCCGAGGCCGCTTGGGACGCGCTCGCTTCGCTGATGCCACAAGCCGGGCGCTGGTTCCCGCGCGTTGACCTGCTCAGCGACGGTGAGCTAACGCTGGCTCTGCGGCCAGCGCCGGCGCGCGAGGAGACTGTCGTTGCCTGGCTTATGCCTGAGCCAGACCCGCGGCAGCTGCCGCGCCGCAAGGGCCCCGAGCTGGAGCTGCTCGGAGAGCTGCGCGCTCAGGCTCGTGAGCACGGAGCCGGCGAGGCTGTGCTCAGTGACGGGCAAGGCCACTTAATCGAGGGGGCCTACTCAAGCCTGCTGTGGTGGGAGGGGGAGAGGCTCTGCGCCGTTCCCGATGCAGCCCCGGCCTTGCCTGGGATTACAAGGCGCCTAGTACTGGAGATCGCCGCCGAGGACGGCATTGACGTCCGCCACGCGCTGCCTGCGCCAAGCGACTTGGCCGGCAACGAGGTTTGGCTTGTTGGCTCACTTCACGGCATCCGTGCCGTCAGCGAATGGGTAGGCGACGGGCTGCCTACCGGCGCGCCTGTGCGCGCGCCAGCATGGCAGCAGCGCCTAGATCAGCTCCAGGGGTAAGGGCTGTTCGATACCGGGTGCAGGTCACCGGTCGAGAAGCGCTCGTAGCTAAACGGCGCAAGCAGCGTTGAGTGCTCGCCGACCAGGACGCTGGCGATCTCGCGGCCAACGGCGAGCATCTTGTAGCCGTGGTTTGAGTCGGCGGCTACGAAGACGTTTGGCGCCATCCGGTCAAATACGGGGAAGTTGTCAACCGTGAACGCGCCGACGCCGCCGGAGCGCGTGTCGATGAACTTCGAGCTCGTCCCCTCGAAGCGCTCCATGCAGTGCGAGAGCGATGACGACCACATCTGGCCAAAGTCATCGTTAACGGTGCCGGTCGGGTAAGGGTCAACATCAAACTCAGTACCGAGCTGGATCGGCGCTGCGCCACCCTGCACGCTCTTGCGGTCAGGCTTGAAGTAGACGCCCCAAGGCTGATCGGTGATCAGCGTTCCGTCGTCAGCGTGGAGCGGCGCATCACTGTCAACGTGCAGCACCGGCGATGGCTTGCCGGCCGCCGTATCGAGCGTCTCTGGTGGGAGGTCGAGCTCGCCTTCCTGCAGGTACCAGTAGGTCCACATTGGAAGGTCTTCGGTCAGCGAGCCGTCTGGCTGGCGCACGTCGAGCCGGTCTGGCAGCTCAAGCATCTCCCACATTCCTGCGATCCAAGGGCCAACGGCGACGACGACCTCTTTGCCGATCGCAATCTCACCGGAGCTGGTTTGGACGCTGGTCACGGCGCCCGAGCCGTCGCGGACGAAGCCGGTTACTTCGACCCCTTCGATGATCGAGGCGCCGGCTGCGCGGCCGAGGTCGGCAAGACCATGCATCGATTCTTTGTTGAAGGCGAAACCGCCGACGTGCTCGTGTAGGCAGACGGTCAACCCTGGCGCGCGCCAGTCGGGGTAGAGCGTCTTCATGTGGGCCATCACATCGGCCTCGCCGGTGTGCAGCTCGGAGTCGTAGCCGATCCGCTGCTGGCGCTCGAAGACCTCTTCAAGGTCGCCGCGCTGGGACTCAGGCCCGAGCGCGATGTAGCCGGAGCTGTGGTAATTCAAAACCTCAGCGTCGGCCTCCCACATTTCGACGCAGGCCGCCATCAGTTCGGCCATCGCTGGCTGGTAGTAGTTGTTGCGAACGACGCCGCAGGCGATGCCGGAGGCACCGGCGGCGACTTTGCTCTTGTCGATCACGAGCACTTCTTCGCCGCGCTCTGCAAGCGAGCGAGCGGTTGAGAGTCCGTGGACTCCGGCGCCGATTACGAGGTAGTCGACAGAGGCGGGCAGACTGGCTGACATTCTTTAAGGCTCCTTGTGTAGTTGCCGTCTAGGCAATACTATTGCCTAACGTGTTCCCTGACTCTACAAGCCAAGCGGACGGGAAGTCAACGGCGCTGCGCCCCGTTGCAGCGGTTGCCCGTGCGGCAACGCTGCTCGATCTCTTGGCGGCCGCCCCGGATGGCCTGGGCACCAACGAATTGGCCCGCCAATTGGGCGTAAACCCAAGTAACGCCTCGCGCCTGCTGGGTACCTTGCGGGCAGCCGGGTTGGTAGATCGCGTTGAAAGTGACGGCCCCTGGC
>JAEMTR010000175.1 GCA_016462245.1 Solirubrobacteraceae bacterium | reverse complement strand
GCCCGCTACGGCGGCAGTCTCACGCTTGGCGACTCGCCACTCGGCGGCTTGCAGGTCCGTGTTGTGATCCCCGCATCGGCCGCCGGCCGCTAGCGGGCAGCGTCAAGCGAGCCGAGGAAACCGAGCAGCGCCGCATCTACTTCGTCAGGGCATTCCTGCTGCACCCAGTGGCCAGCGCCCTCGATGATCACGACGTCGCGCAGGTCGGTGACCGAGCCGGTCATCGCTTCGTGCGGCATAAAGGCCCGAACAGGGTCGCGGCTGCCGGTGATGAAGAGCGCCGGCTGGTCGATCGTGCGGCCCTCAAACTGTTCGAGGTAGGCCCAGCTGCGGTCTAAGTTGCGGTACCAGTTCAGCCCCCCGGTGAAGCCGGTGCGAGTGAACTCATCAACGTAGAGCTGGAGATCCTCCTCGCTCATCCACGGCGGCGTTGGAGGTTCGTCGTGGCGGGCTGCCCACTCGGCGTTCCAGACCTCGCGCGTTGCCAGCGTGCGGCGCACGTCGGCGCTGAGCGCGGCGTCTGCCACGCCGGGCTGCTGAATCCAGACGATGTAAAAATCCTCGCCGATGTATTCGCGCATCAGCTTCGTCGGCTCAGCCGGCGCGCGCGGCACATAGGGGACGCTGATGCCGACAACGGCGCTCACGCGATCAGGGTGCAGCAGCGCGAACTTCCACGCTAGGTCGCTGCCCCAGTCGTGGCCGACGACGACGGCCTGCTCAATCTCAAGCGCGTCGAGCAGCGCCGCAAGGTCGCCGGTCAGGGCTTCGATGTCATAGGCCTCGACCGCTTCAGGCGCGCTACTGCCGCCGAAACCGCGCAGGTCGGGCGCGATCGCGCGCCGCCCCGAATCCGCGATCGCCTGCATCTGATGGCGCCACGAATACCAAAGCTCAGGGAAGCCGTGCAGCAGCAGCACCGGCTCGCCCTCGCCGCACTGGGCCACGTGAAATTCGACATCGCCGAGCTGAAGCTGCTGGTGCGTGATTGCGGCCACGCCGTCAGCCTATAAGCCGGGGGCGGCTAAACCGGATACGAGCGAACCCGCAGCGGTGGTGCTGGTTCGTACTCTTCGACCGGGCGGGCGATTACCTGGTGGACCGAGAGGCGGCTGCGTTCGAAGCCGAGTGCGGCGCCGTAGTTGTGCAGGCGCCAGACGCGTTCGCGTTCGGGGCCGATCTCGGCGATCGCTGCCTCGCGGTCGCTGTCGTGGTTGATCGCCCAGCGGCGCAGCGTCTCCGCGTAGTGGGGGCGCAGCGACTCGTCGTCGACTAGTTCGAAGCCGGCGTCCTCGATCGCGCTAATCACAATTCCTTGGGTGTGCAGTTCGCCATCAGGGAAGACGTAGCGCTGCGTGAAGCTCTTCGGGTGCATCTGATGGTCCTCGCCGACGCGCACGATTCCGTGGTTGAGGAAGAGCCCATCCTTTGCGATCAGGCTGCGCGCCTGCTGCAGGTAAATCGGCAGGTTGTCGCGGCCGACGTGCTCAAACATGCCGACGCTTGAAATCTTGTCGTAAGGGCCGTCATTGACCTCGCGATAATCCTGCAGGCGAACTTCGCACTGGTCCTGCATACCGGCTTCAATGATCCGTTCGCGCGCCAGCGCGGCCTGCTCCTCAGAGATCGTCACGCCGACCGCGTGGACGCCATAGTTGTGCGCCGCATAGATCATCAGCGAGCCCCAGCCGCAACCGATGTCGAGCAGCCGGTCGCCAGGCTTCAGCTCCAGCTTCTTGCAGATCAGATCAAGCTTGCGCGTCTGCGCTTGATCGAGCGTGTCTTCCGGCGAACCGAAGTAGGCGCAGGAGTAGACCATCGTTTCGCCGAGCATGCGGCGGTAGAACTCGTTCGAAACGTCGTAGTGGTGCGAGATCGCCTCTTGATCGCGCTGGGTGCTGTGGAGGCGGCCCTGGAGCTTGATCTCAGCTTCCGGCGCCGGTGGCTGGCCGCGGCGCAGCAGGCCGAGCTTGCGCGCCGCCTTGAGTGCCGGAATAGCGTCGGTCGCCTTCAGCGGCGCGTGGCGCCACTTTTCGGTCAGGTCGAGCGCCAGCTCAAGGTCGCCGTCAACCTCAAGTTCGCCTGAAACCCAGGCCCTTGCCATTCCCAGCTCGTTCGGCTCGCGCACCATCCGCACGAGCGCGTCGCGCTCGGCAAAGCGCAGCGTCGGCGAGTCGGGGCGAGGGTTCGTCGGTGGCAGTTCGCTGCCGTCCCAGAAGGCCAGCGTGAAAGCGCGGCCGCCCTCGGAGCGACTGTCGAGCAGGCCGACTAGCTCAGCTAGCTCAGCCGCTACGCCGGTCGCGGCGCCGGTTGAAGTTGTCTTCGGGGAACTCGATGTAGTGGCCATCGCCAAAACCTAGTAGATCGCTGGCCGCTTTGCTTAGACGAGGCCACCAAGGACGGTGCCGATAACGACCGCAGCGAAGCCGGCGAAGAGGCTGAGGAAGATGTTGACGGCAGCTGCATGAGGACGATTCTCACGCGCGAGCCCTTCGCTATCCGCCATCCATGCTGAACAGGTCGTGTAAGAGCCGAGCAGG
Organism: Solirubrobacteraceae bacterium; assembly: GCA_016462245.1. GTDB lineage: Bacteria > Actinomycetota > Thermoleophilia > Solirubrobacterales > Solirubrobacteraceae > F1-60-MAGs163. The sequence continues at coordinate 521 of JAEMTR010000175.1, read as the reverse complement.
CCGCCGGCAAGCAAGGTGAAAGTCGTACCGGTCACTCCAGCGCCGAGCAGCAGACCAACGAACAGCGACCCGGCGAGGTTGACGGCCAGCGTCCCGAAGGGGAAATGATCGCCGCCGCGCTCGGCGACGGTGACAACGGTAAAGTGACGCGCGAGCGCGCCGACTCCTCCAAGTCCTGTGAGAGCGGCTATCGCGAGTGCGCTCATCTTCCGCTCCTGCCGCGCTGCGAGATCCGCACGGTGATGAGGACAGCGAGCAGGCCGGCGATGATGCTTACCGCGGCGTAGCTGAGCGCAAGTGCCCCGCGGCCGCCGTCGACCATCGCCAGCAGTTCGCGCTGCATCGTCGAGAAGGTCGTCAGGCCACCGCAGACTCCGGTAGCAAGGAAGGCGCGCAAGCGGTTTGGCTTACTGGCTTGATTGGGTAGGCGGACGAGGATTACGCCAAGTGCTGCGGCGCCAATTACGTTGGCGATCAGCGTTGACCAGCGCCAGTCTGTGCCGCTCGCGGGGAGTGCTTCG
>JAEMTR010000174.1 GCA_016462245.1 Solirubrobacteraceae bacterium | reverse complement strand
ACGACCACGACAAGCCTGCCAGCGGCTACAAGTTCCGCGGAATCGCGACCGGCAAGAAGAAAGCTCCGAAGGGGTACAAAGCGAGCGACTTTAGGATCTCTTCGCTGAGTGAACTGCTGAAAGCTTTCCCGAATACGCCGATCAACCTTGAGATCAAAGGCCGCACCCCGGCCGAGACCGACGCAGAGTACGTTCGGAACGCACGCATTCTGGCTGGCGAACTGAAGAACGTGAAGCGCAAAGACATCATCGTCGTCTCGTTCAAGCAGCCTGCAGTCGACGAGTTCCACAAGCTGGCGCCGAACGTCCCGGTTGCCCCCGGAATCGCAGGAATCGCCGACTTCCTGCTCTCCGACAAGTCGCCGGGCGGCGGAGTAGTTGCACTTCAGCCGCCGATTAAGTACCTCTACCAAGGCCTACTGGTTGAGGTATCAAGCGCCGATTTCATCGCCAAAGCGCATGCCGCCGGATACGCCTGGCAGAACTGGTTCTCAGGCGACGACAGCGACTCGGCCGTTGACTGGGCGAAAATGGTTGAGCGCTGCTCCGACGGGATCATGAGCGCCTACCCAGTCGCGCTTGAGAAGTTCCTGAAGAAGACGAAGTCGCCTGCCGCCTGTAAGAAGCGCCCGTAAACGCTAACGACAGCGGGGCGCTCGCCTAAGCAGGGTGTAGTGTCGAATCAATGACGACGAAGAGTGCTGGCCCTTTGGTCCTAGCGGCGATGATCTTCGCCGTCGGGATGACCTTCATCGACATGACGATCGTCTCGATCGCGATCCCCGATATTCAGAAGGGGCTCCAGCTCAGCGAGACCGGCGTGCAATGGGTTGTAAACGGTTACCTGCTGGCGCTCGCGGCCACTTTCGCGCTCGGCGGCCGACTTGGAGACACCTTCGGCAAGCGGCGCATGGTGACGCTCGGCGTCGTCACCTTCGCCGTCGCCTCAGCGCTCTGCAGCGTTACCCCAGAAGGCAGCTTTGCGGAGGCCTGGATCATCACTTTCCGCGTGGTTCAGGGAATCGGCGCCGCGCTGATGATCCCGGCGGCCTTCGCGCTGGTCGTCTCCGCCTACCCGGTAGAGCAGCGCGGCCGTGCGCTGGCGATCTTCTTTGGCATCACAGGCGCGCTCACCGCGGTCGGCCCGATCGCCGGTGGCTACCTCGTACAGATCGACTGGCGCGCAATCTTCTGGATCAACATCCCGATCGCGATCATCGCGCTGGTCCTGATCGTCATCGCCAAGCCTGACAACGAAGCCGCACCGGCGCCGATCGATTACCGTGGCGCAGCACTGGTAACAGGCGGCATTGCGCTCTCCGTGCTCGGTTTCCAGCAGGCCAGCGCCTGGGGCTGGGGCGACCCTAAGACGATCGGCTCGCTGATCATTGGCACGCTTCTGATCATCGCCTTCGTCAGGCATGAGCTGCGCACTTCGGACCCCCTGATGCGCGTGAAGATCTTCAGCAATAAGGCCTTCACGGCAGACATAGTCGTCCTCTTCCTGCTGATGATTGTCTTCATCCCGCTCTTCTTCTTTGCCAGCACCTACGCCCAGCTCGTGCTCGGACAGAGTGCATCGGAGGCCGGGCTCTACATCCTGTACTTCTTCATCGGCTTCGCGATCGCAACGCAGATCGGTGGCCGAATTCTCGACAGGACTGGGGTTCGCCCGACGATCATCGTCGGCGCGGTAATCGGAGCGATCGGTTTCTACATGTGGGCTTCGAAGATGACCGACTTCAGCGTCAATGATCAGATCTGGTCGATCATCATCGCCGGCTTCGGAGTAGGGCTGATCCTCGGGCCAGCGAATACGGATGCGATCAACCGCGCGCCGGCCGACAGCTACGCCGAAGCGACAGGCATCACGCAGACAGTCAGGAACTACGGCGCCGCATTGGGGATGGGAATCCTCGGCACGATCCTGATCACGCAGAACAGAGTCAACATCGAAGACAACCTCGGCAAGCTCGGGATACCGAAGGCGCAGTCCGACCAGGTCGTCGCCGACATGGCCAGCGGCGCGCAGCAAGCAGGAACCAGCGGCGGCGCACAGGCGGCTGAGATATTCAAGGGGATTCAAACGTCCTACGCCCAGTCAACGCAGACGATCTTCTACCTGATGGCCGGCGTGATGGCCTTGATTTTCATCTACTCGCTGATCTTCGTGCCACGCGGCAAGGTCGTCGAGGATGTCGCTGCGGGGGCGTACGACACCGACGCTGACCGGCAGGGCGCTGCGCTGCAAAGCGCGGCAGAGTAAGCGAATTGCTGAATGAAGGGACAGCGCGCGCGCTCTAGGAACCGGGCTGGCGTGCTCGCAGCGCCGCTGCGTGAGCAGGGAAGCCTTCGTGGTCGGCGAGCGCAAGCGCCGCAGGGCTGAGCCGCTCCAGAGCGCCGGCATCGGCCTTGGCGATTGAAACCTTCTTGAGGAATGTTTCGGCCGTGACGCCGCCGGTAACGCGGGCAAAAGCGCCGGTCGGCAGCGCGGCGGGAACGCCGATCACGTAGTTGGCGAGCGAGATCGGCGTCTGCTGGCCGAGCAGCACTTCGCCAGCGTGATCGATCATCGCCAGCACCGCCTCCTCGTCGCGAGCGACGATCTGCATGTGCTCGGGCGCATACCAGTTGGTTACGAGCGCGGCTTCGGTGAGGTCGGCGACGATAATCGCGCCGCCGTTTTCGCCAAGCGCAGCGTGAGCGTAAGCGCGGCGCGGCTCCGGCAGCGCGGCGATCTGGCTGGCAATCTCAATCTGCGTTGCCTCAACCAGCGCTTCGCTGTCGGTGACGAGCAGCGAGGCTGAGTCAGGGCCGTGCTCGGCTTCGTTGAGCAGGTCGGCGGCAAGTAGGCGCGGGTCGGCGCTGTCGTCGGCGAGGATTAAAGACTCCGATGGCCCGAGCAGCATCTGCGTGTGGCACCCGTACTGCTGGCAGGCAATCTGCGCGGCCTGCACCGGCGGGCTGCCGGGGCCGAGAACTTTTCTGACCTTCGGGATTGACTCGGTGCCGAAGGCCAGCGCCGCCACGCCGGCCGGGCCGTTGGCGCGGAAGATCTTCTTAATCC
>JAEMTR010000173.1 GCA_016462245.1 Solirubrobacteraceae bacterium | reverse complement strand
CCAGACGCCGTCAAGGTGCTGCTGCCGGCGTGAGCGGCTTGCGATTGGCAGTCGCCAGCGCGGTCGCGCGACTGGCCGGACTGATCTTAAGGATCGGCGGCAGCGGCGGCACCAGCGCACCAGGGAAGATCCTGCTGGCGCTCGCGCCAGCAGCGATCAGCGAGCGCAGCGCCAAACTTGAACGCGGCTGCGTCGTGATCTCGGCGACGAACGGCAAGACAACGACGAGCGCGATCGTCGCTGAAATCATGCGCGCCGATGGTGCAACGCTGGTTCACAACCGCGCTGGCGCGAATATGGCCGGCGGCATAGCTGCGACGCTCAACGACCAGCGCGGCGACTTCGGACTTTTTGAGGTTGATGAATTCTGGCTCCCCTCACTCGTCGAGCAGCTCGCCCCGCGCTCCGTTCTGTTGGCCAACCTCTTCCGCGACCAGCTTGATCGCTATGGCGAGCTCGACCAGATCGTCGAACGATGGAGTGAGGTCGTCGCTTCTGATCTCGCCGCGCGGATAGTCCTCAACGCCGACGACCCCTTGATTGCCGAGCTTGGCGCCGACGCCAGCGAAGCGATCTTCTTCGGGATCGAAGATCACGGCGTTGGCAGCGGCGTTGCCCAGCATGCTTCTGAGCAGGCCTGCTGCCCAATCTGCGGTGCGCAATTTAGCTACAGCGTCTATTTCGTCGGACACCTTGGCCACTATTCGTGCCCGCAAGGCCACTTTGAGCGACCGACGCCGCTGGTCAGCGCGAGCGAGATCGAGCTCTCGGGCCTGCACGGTTCAAGCTTCACACTCTCGATCGGCAGCGAAGATTTTGCCGCGCAGCTCGCGATGCCCGGCCTCTACAACGTCTACAACGCGGTCGCCGCGGCGGCGCTGGCTTTCAGCATCGGCGTCGACAACGACACGATTCTTGCCGGCATCAGCTCCGCCAGTCCCGCCTTTGGACGCGCCGAATCGCTCCAGATCGACGGTCGTGAATGCTCGATCCTGCTGATCAAAAACCCGGCCGGCACGAACGAAGTGCTGCGCACACTGGCAAGCGACCACGCGAGCCATGATCTGCTGCTCGTTCTCAATGACCGGATTGCCGACGGCCGCGACATCAGCTGGATTTGGGATGCCGACTTCGAGCAGATTGTCGGCTCTGATGGGTTGATCGTCTGCTCAGGGAACCGCTCCGTAGAGCTCGCGCTGAGACTGAAATACGCGGGCCTAGCGGAGGATCGAATCAGCGTCCACCCAGAGCTCGCAGATGCGCTCTCGTCAGCGCTTGGCGGATCGGCTAATCGGTTAGTGATTCTGCCGACCTATACGGCGATGCTCGAGGTACGCGACCTGCTCGTGGCACGAGGGGCCGCGGCGGAGTCGTTCGCATGATCTCCGAGGCCGCGATCTGGCACGACCTCGAATGCGGCGCCTACGAAGCCGACCTTGATTGTTGGCGCACGCTTGCGAACGATTACGGCGGGCCGATTCTCGACGTTGGCGCCGGTACCGGCCGAATCGCGCTGATGCTCGCGCAGCTGGGCCATCAGGTAACTGCGCTCGACCTCGACGAATCGCTACTCGCGGCGCTCAGCCAGCGCGCGCCCGCCGGCGGGATTGAAACTCTCTGTGCCGACGCGCGCGACTTTGAGCTCGACCGCCAATTCGCGCTGATCATCGTGCCGATGTTGACGGTTCAGCTCTTCGGCGGCGCGGCAGGGCGAGCACGCTTCTTCGATTCGGCTAGCGCCCATCTTGCGCCCGGCGGCTGCGTCGCGCTAGCGATCGCAGATCTGCTCGACGACGAGAACGGGACCTCAGGAGGCGAGGCAACGGAAGCCGACCGCTGCACAACCGCTGGGATTAGCTACTCAACTCGAGCTGTCGCGCTGAACCGTCGAGACGGCCAGGTTGGGATCGAGCGCCGTCGCGAGCTCGAATCGCCCGACGGTAAGCGCGAGGTCAAGGCAGCAACAGACTGGATCGACACCGTGACCGCCGAGCAGCTCGAGGCCGAAGCTGAGGCAGTTGGCCTGACCGTCGCACCCCAGCGCCTTATTCCCGCAACCAGCGAATACATCGGATCGGCGGTGATCTGCCTCAATGGCTGAACCGACACTGCGGATTGCCGCGCTCTACCCGCAGCAGATGAACATCTACGCCGACCGCGGCAACATCGCGGTGCTCGAGCGGCGCTGTCAGTGGCGCTCGCTCGCAGTCACCGTCACTGCGGTCGGGCTAGGCGAGCCACTCGACGGCGACCAGTTCGACCTTATCTACCTCGGAGGCGGCCAGGACGATGACCAACGCCGCTGCGCCGCCGACCTAATCGAGAACAAACGTGATGGGCTGATCGCCGCCGCCGAACGCGGCTCAGTCTTGCTCGGCGTCTGCGGTGGATACCAACTTTTCGGGCACTGGTACGAGCTAGGCGACGAGCGCATCGCCGGTGTTGGCCTGCTCGACGTTGAAACCGTCCGCAGTGACGGCCCGCGCCTAATTGGCAACGTTGCAATCGAAGCGCAGCTTGCTGGCGGCGCTGCTGGCGTGCTGGCGGGATTCGAAAACCACGCTGGGCGCACAAGCCTCTTGGACGGCGCGGAGCCGCTCGGTCGCGTGCTCAAAGGACACGGCAACGATGGCAGCTCCGGGAACGAGGGCTGCCGCTCCGGCAACGTGATCGGCACCTACCTTCACGGTCCACTGCTGCCAGCCAACTCGTGGTTCGCTGACTGGCTGATTAGCACGGCGTTGGGCGATCAAACTGCGCTCAGCCCGCTTGACGACGCGCTCGAGCTCGAAGCTCACCGGGCCGCCTGCCGCGCCGCAGGCATCCTCGCCGCCTGACTGGTTCAGCGGCCGCTTGAGCCGAAACCCTGCTCGCCGCGTGAGCTTTCGCTGAAAGATTCAACCTCCAAAGGCGTGAGCAGTGCCACAGGTATCACGACCAGCTGTGCGATCCTCTCCCCCGCCTCGAGCGTGACGGATAGTGAGAGGTCGGTATTGAGCAGCAGTACCTGAAGCTCGCCGCGATATCCCTCGTCGATCAGGCCCGGTGCGTTGACTATCGAGATTCCCTGCTT
>JAEMTR010000172.1 GCA_016462245.1 Solirubrobacteraceae bacterium | reverse complement strand
AATCGGGGCGAGAGGATTTGAACCTCCGACCTCACCGACCCGAACGGTGCGCGCTACCAGGCTGCGCCACGCCCCGAAGTGGACTTCAGTATGGCAGGACTACGGCGCTCGACTACGCGCCGCTGGCCAGCGCCGTGTAGAAGCGAACAGAGAGGCCGGTGATCAGCGTCTGCAGCGCGACAGATTCTTCGACCTTCTCCTTCTTCGCCCAGTGGGAGAGACCATCGCGCTCGATCTCAACGCTCTGCTTCAGCACGTCATCGACTAGGTCGGGGTGCGAATCGCAGAAGTAAGCGCCGATTGAGTAGAGCTGCGAATCGCTGATCGAATCGATTAGGTCTTCCTTGGCCACGGCTCGCACTCTACCCTGCTGGGATGGCCAATTTGGAAGAGATCGTCAACTTCTGCGACGAACTACTCGACGCGCAGTCGTTTGAGGACTACTGCCCGAACGGCCTTCAAGTGCCTGGCAGTAGCGAGGTAAGCACGATCGTCAGCGGAGTTTCGGCCAGCCTCGAACTGTTCGAACGCGCCGCGGAGCTTGACGGCGACCTGATCCTCGCCCACCACGGCTTGATCTGGGGACGCACTCCAACAGTTATCGACCGCGCCGCCAAGCGTCGGCTCGAGCTGCTCTTCGGCCGCGACTGTTCGCTGCTGGCCTACCACTTGCCGCTCGACGGCCACGCCGAGATCGGCAACAACGCGCTGATCGCAGCCGCGATCGGCTGCGAGCGCCAGCAGCCGTTTGGCCAGCTCGGCTCGAAAACGATTGGCGTCGGCGGCTTCTTCGCTGGCGATGGCATCACAATCGATCAGCTTGCGGCGCGAACCTCTACCGCCTGCGGCGATCGCGAGCCGCTCGTCTTCGACGGCGGCCCAGAGCAGATTAAGAGCGTCGCGATCGTCTCCGGCGCCGGCTCCTCCTACCTCGACGACGCGATCACCGCAGGCTTCGATGCTTTCATCACCGGCGAACCTGCCGAGCGAGTGATGAACGAATCCCGTGAGGGCGCAGTCCACTTCATCGCCGCCGGCCACTACGCGACCGAAACGCTTGGCGTGCGCCGGCTCGGCGAGCTAATCGCAGAGCGCTTTGGCGTGGGCCACCAATTCGTCGACGTTCCAAACCCGATCTGACCCTCCATGGGCCGCCACCAGCTCACAAAACCAGCACATCTTGTTGACACAGAGCTAGCCGCGGCCCTATAGCTTCTGGCGAACGATGAAGATTCTGCAGATCAGTCAGCCATCCGACGCGCCCGCACTTTTGCAGGGCGGCGAGCCGATCTGGCTCTCGCTCGATTCCCCGACGCCCGAAACGCTAACTGCGGTCGGTCAGGAGCTCGGACTGGACCCGCTAGCAATCGACGATTCAATCGAGTTTGGCCAGATGCCGAAGCTCGATGACTATCCGCAGTCAGCGCTGCTGGTCTTCTACGGCGCTGCGATTGAGAGGCGTGAGCAGGGCGACCTGCCACGGCTAGTCGAAGTTCACTTCCACATCACCGAAAAAGTCGTGCTCTGCGTCCGTCGCGATGACAGCGATGCGACTGAGCGCGCCGAGCAGCGCCTCGCCGCCGATGACGTGCACAACGCCCAGGCCGCCCTGCTGCGCTTCCTTGATTCGCTCGCCGCCAGCTTTGCGCCGCCGCTCGCGCACCTAGAGAACGAACTCGACGTGCTTGAAGACGAGGTGATGCGCGACCCTCAAACCGAAACGCGCCAGCGCCTGCTCGAACTGAAGCATTCGCTGGTCAAGATTCGCCAGACGATCGACCGTCAGCGCGACGTGATGGCCGGGCATCGTGAGCTGCTCAACCGAATCCCCGGCAGCCACGAAAGCTCAGCCCACAACGTGATCCGCGATCTATACGACCGCCTCGCGTTGACCTCGCAACAGATCGAGATTGTGCGCGAATTGATCACCAATGCGCTTGATCTTTACGTCTCAGCGGCATCGAAGAAGCTGAACGAGACGATGAAGGTTCTGATGGTCGTAGCGACATTCTTCCTGCCGCTGACCTTCCTCGTCGGCTTCTTCGGTCAGAACTTCGGATGGATGACCGACCGAATCGATGGCCTCGGCGACTTCTTGATCTTCGGCCTTGGCGTATCGATCGTTTTCGTCGTCGTGCTGTACATGATCTTCTGGCGCGCGGGCTTCTTAGGCAAGCGCAAGCGCGGCAGCGGCCGCAGCTGAGCAACCAACCGATGATCGGCTTGACGCGTAGACGCTGACACAAAGCTCGCAATTTGCGTAGTATCGGCGAAGCCGTTTCCGCCAACGAGGAGAGAACAATGGAAGCCAGCACGACGCCGTCAACCGGTTCGAAGACAATCGCCGACATGCTGCCGCTCGCGGCGGCAATGTACGCCGACCGCCCAGCCGTGCGCCACAAGGTTGGCGACGAATGGCTTGACGTCAGTTTTGCCGAAGTCGGCGAGATCGTCTCCGAGATTGGCCGTGGACTGATTGACCTTGGCCTTGAGCCCGGCGAACGCGTCTCAATCCTCTGTGGCACACGCCCGGAGTGGGTTTACAACTCTTTTGCGATCAGCGCCGCCGGAGGCGTTGTCGTGCCGATCTACCCGACCAACTCACCGAAAGAGTGCGAGTGGGTCGCAGGCAACTCTGAATCAACCGTGATCGTCGTCGAAGACGCCGAGCAGTACGCCAAGGTCGCCGAGGTTCGCGATCGACTGCCGCAGCTGAAGACGATCATCGCGATCGAGCACAGCGACGGTACTCCTGACGCAACCTCGCTCGACGAGGTTCGTGAACGCGGCCGCGGCCGCGACGAGCAGGAGCTTGTTGCCCGCTACGAGGCCGTCAAGCCCGAAGACCCTTACACCTTCATCTACACCTCGGGCACGACCGGCCCACCAAAGGGCTGCGTCCTCTCGCAGGCCAACTACCGCGCCGTGCTCGACATGACTAATGAGCGCGGCCTCTTTGGCAGCGGCGAAGATGTCGTCTACCTCTTCCTCCCACTCGCCCACGCCTTCGCGATTCTCGTCGCGCTCGGCGCCGCCGACACCGGCACAGCGATCGCCTACTGGACCGGCGACACGACCAAGATCATCGCCGACAT
>JAEMTR010000030.1 GCA_016462245.1 Solirubrobacteraceae bacterium | reverse complement strand
TGGTCCCATTGCCGCGTGATGCTCGCAGGAGTCGCTGCTCAATGTCGGCACAGCACGTGCCAGCGCGGCTAGTCTCTCAAATCGTGAAAGCCCCAAGCGAGATTTTCAAGGCCTACGACATCAGGGGCCTCTACGGCGAACAGATTGACGGCGACCTCGCGGAAGAGATCGGGCGAGCATTCGTTCGCGTTCTGAGCCAGATGACCGGGCGCGACACGGCCGACCTTGGAATTGGGCTGGGCCATGACATGCGGCTCGAGGCGCCAGAGCTCGCCGAGCGATACCTCTCGGGAATGCTCTCCGAAGGCGCGCACGTGATCGACATCGGCGAGGTTGGCAGTGAGATGCTCTATTGGCTCGTCGGCAGCCGCAATCTCGACGGCGGGCTGATGTGCACCGCCTCGCACAATCCGAAGGCCTACACCGGCGCCAAACTAGTCAAGCGTGGAGCGATTGCGCTCTCCGGCGACAGCGGCATCACAGACATTCGCGACATGATCGAGGCTGGCCTTGGGCCCGCGCCCGGCGGCGGCACATCGGAAGCGATCAAGATCTACAACCCATTCCGCGCGGCGGCGCTTGAGTTCATCGATGCCGACGCAGTCAAGCCGCTGAAGGTCGTCGTCGATGGTGGCAACGGGATGGCTGGGCCGATGGTCGGGCCGCTGCTTGAGTACCTCGGCCTGGAGCTCGACAAGAACTACTTCATCCCCGACGGCAACTTCCCCGATCACGAGCCGAACCCGATGCTGCCTGAGAACCGTGCCTTCATCATCGAACGGGTCGTTGAAACGGGCGCCGACATTGGCATCGCCTGGGACGGCGACGCCGACCGCTGCTTCTTTATCGACGACAAGGGAGAGTTTGTCGCCGGCGACTTCCTGACAACGCTGCTGGCTGAGAGCCTCTTAGCCAAGCAGCCCGGCTCGACGATTCTCTACGACGTGCGTGCCTCTCGCGCAGTTGCCGACACGGTCGAACGGCTCGGCGGGACGGCGCTCGAAAACCGCGTCGGCCATGCCTTCTTCAAGACGAGGATGCGTGACGAAGACGCGATCTTTGGCGGCGAAGTTTCCGGCCACTACTACTTCCGTGACTTTTACTGCGCCGACTCAGGCACGATTCCGGCGCTGCTAATGCTTGAGATCCTCTCGCAGACCGAGCGGCCGCTGAGCGAGATGCTGGCCGAGCTGAAGGCGAAGTACTTCATCTCCGGTGAGATCAACTCCGAAGTCGATGATGCGAAAGCGAAGCTTGAAGAGATCGTCGTGATCTACGAGGCGCAAGGCGCAAAGATCGGCCGACTCGATGGCATCAGCGTCGACTTCGACGATTGGCACTTCAACGTTCGCGCCTCGAACACCGAACCGCTGCTGCGTCTCTGCTTGGAGTCGCTCGTTTCGGTCGAAGACATGGAAGCGCGCCGCGATGAGGTACTCGGGCTGATTCGCGCGTGAGCGCGCTCTGGGACCACGCCTCCCCCGAGGCCGCCAGCGCCCGCGAGCGCGGCATCCACTGCATTCCCCTGCCGACTCCATTTGGCATCGGGCCAATCAATACATATCTGCTTGACGATGATCCGCTGACGCTGATCGACACCGGCCCCAACTCCGGGCTTGCGCTCGACGCGCTGGAGTTGGAACTCGGCAAGCTCGGCAAGAAGATCGAAGATCTCGAGCTAATAATCGTCAGCCATCAGCACATGGATCACCTCGGCCTGACGGAGATTCTCGCCCGCCGCTCCGGCGCTCCGGTCGCCGCGCTCGGCTCACTAGTGCCCTGCCTCAGTCGGTACGACGAGTGGATGGAAGCCGACGACCGCTTCGCCGCCGCCGTGATGCTGCGTCATGGAATCCCTGAGGAGACCTGCCTTGCGCTGCGCAGCGTCTCACGCTCTTTCCGCGGCTGGGGCGCAGCGACAACCGTCACTCAGCCCCTTGAGCAGGGCGGCGAGCTGAAGTTCCGTGACCGCACTCTGACGGTCCACCACCGACCAGGCCACTCTCCGTCAGACACGATTTTCTTTGACGCCGACAACCGCACACTGCTGGCCGCCGACCACCTGATCGCGAGTGTCTCATCGAACCCACTGATCGCGCGCCCGCTAGACGCGCCGCTCGAAGAGGCCGAGGATGCAGGAAAGCTAGCGCGACCAAAGTCGCTAATGATCTACCTCGAATCGCTCGCGAAGACGCGTGAGATGGAGCCAATCGACCTGATCCTCCCCGGGCACGGCCCCGGCTTCACCGACCACGTCGAACTGATCGATCAGCGCTTTCAGCTTCACGAACGCCGCGCCGACAAGCTTTACGGTCTGATCGCCGAGCAGCCGCGCAGCGGCTACGACCTCGCGCAGGCGCTCTGGGGCAACGTCGCCGTGACGCAGGCCTACCTCACGCTTTCGGAAGCGCTTGGCCACGTTGACGTGTTGATTAGTGAGGGTCGCGTGGCTGAACGGTTCGACGATGACGGCACCGCCTATTTCGAAGCGACCAGCTCGCCGACTAGCTGATCGAGCGATAGCGCCGTCTGCTCCCAGTTGAACTGCGCTGCGCGAGCGATCCCAGCCTGGGCGAGCTGCTGGTTCCCGATCGCGGCAAGGATCTGATCGGCGATTGCGAGCGGATCGAGCGGGTCGGCGTAGAGCGCGGCCGACGCGCCGATCTCGGGCAGAGCGCCTGCGGTCGAGAGCACGGCCGGCACGCCGCTAGCCATCGCCTCAAGCGCCGTTAGGCCGAAGCCCTCGTGCAGCGACGGCAGAACGAACGCGCTGGCGCCGGCGTAAAGCCCGGGCAGCAGCGCGTCGTCGACGTAGCCGAGGAAGCGAACCGCGCCGGCAGCCGCTTGCTCTTTGAACTGCGGCCGGTCGCCGCCGGCAACGACGAGCTCGATTCCCTCTGCCGCCAGCAGCCGCGCGGCCGGCTCCAACGAGGCGAGGTTCTTGCGCGCAGTGCGACTGGCAACGCAAAGCACGTAAGGCCCCGCCAGGGCTAGCTTCGTTCGCGCCTGAGCGGCGTCTGCCGCCGGAGCGAAGCGTGCGTCGACGCCGCCTGCGATTACGTGGACCTTTGAAGCGTCCACGCCGAGTAGCTCGATCAGCTCAGCCTTTGAAAACTCGCTTCCGGTCACGATCGCCTCAGCGCGGCGCGCAACCAAGGGCAGCATGCGAGCTTGGTAGCTGGAATAGAGGTTCGAGTACCAGTCGGGCTGGCGCAGCGCGGCAGCGTCAAAGATGTGGACGAGATTGTGGTTGAACGCCAAAGGCGCGAGATTGGCTGGGTTGATCAGCAGTGGCGTGCCTGCTCGCCGAGCTTCGAGCGGCAGTGCAATCTGCTCCCAGAGCTGCCCGGCGCGGTGCGTCATCGCCGCCGGCGGCCTTACTAAGCGGTAATCGCGAGTGGAGAGGGCGGGCAGCCGCAGCGCCAACTCGCGCGCCCAGCGCTCCACGCCACCGAGTTCAGGGCGCGAAGCAGCACGGCAGTTAATCAGGACAGCGGGTATCGCCCGAGTTTATGCGGCCGCGAGGCGGGCGTCGCGAACGCCCTGAAGAAAGAGTGCGTGAACTCGGTCGTCATCACCGAGTTCGGGGTGGAATGCGACGACGAGGACTGAGCCCTCGCGCGCAGCGACTCCATGCCCGTCAACTTGACCGAGAATTTCGACATTGGGGCCGTGCTCGGCGATCCACGGGGCACGAATGAAGATTGCCTCGACCGGCCCGCCAGCGAGGCCGATCTCAAGCGGAGCCTCGAAGCTACGTACCTGGCGACCGAAGGCGTTGCGCTCGGCGCGAATATCAATCAGTCCGAGGTGATCACGGTCGAGCATGATTAACCCCGCGCAGGTGCCGAAGATCGGCTTGCCGGCGCGATGAAATGCTCGCAGTGGCTCTGCCAGTGATTCTCGTTCGATCCCGAGCGTGATCGTTGTCGACTCCCCGCCAGGGATCACCAACCCGTCGAGCCGCTCCAGATCGGCCGGCACGCGCACCTCGCGCACGCTTACTCCCAGCCGCTCCAAGACCGCTCGATGCGCTTCAAAATCACCCTGTAGGGCGAGCACTCCGACGCTTATCTGCTCGCCGGTCGCACCCGGCGACGGCAAACCGCTCACCAGCCGCGGTTGCTGAGCAGCTCGGACTCTTCGAGCTTGCGCGACTCGATTGAATCCATCGCAGCTCCGAGGCCTTCCGAGGCTCGCAACACTCGCTCAGGAACGTCGTAGTGAGTCGTCGCCTCAACGATTGCTGCAGCGCGCGCTTCGGGCTCGGCGCTCTTGAAGATTCCGGAACCGACGAAGACGCCTTCGGCGCCAAGCTGCATGACGAGTGATGCATCGGCAGGGGTTGCGATGCCGCCGGCGCAGAACATTACGACCGGAAGCCGGCCGCTTAAGGCGACGGCGCGAACGAGCTCCAGCGGAGCTGCATGCTCCTTAGCGGCGGTAGCAATCTCTGCCTCACTAAGCCCACCGAGACGCTTGATTTCGCCGTTAATGGTGCGCAGGTGGCGGACCGCTTCAACGATGTCGCCGGTTCCCGCTTCGCCCTTAGAGCGGATCATTGCCGCGCCTTCGCCGATCCGGCGCAGCGCCTCGCCGAGGTTGGTCGCACCGCAAACGAACGGCACTTTATAGGACCACTTGTCGATGTGATTGGCCTCGTCGGCGGGTGTGAGAACTTCCGACTCGTCGATGTAATCGACCTCAAGTGCCTCAAGAACTCCGGCCTCGGCGAAGTGACCGATCCGAGCCTTTGCCATCACTGGAATCGTGACCGACTGTTGGATCGACTGGATCATTTCCGGGTCGGACATCCGCGCCACGCCACCGTCGCGGCGGATGTCGGAGGGAACTCGCTCGAGCGCCATTACGGCGCAGGCGCCAGCGGCCTCAGCGATCCGAGCCTGCTCCTGGTCGATCACGTCCATGATCACGCCGCCCTTGAGCATCTCTGCCAGGCCAGCCTTTACTTTGAAGGTTGATTCGTCGCGCATAGTGCTCAGTCTACGGCCCAAAGGCTGCCAAAGACTACGCGCCAGAGAATTTGCGCGCGCCTACTTCAGACGAAAGGCTTTGATGCGATCTGCGTAGCGCTCGGTGTCGCGGCTGTAAACGCCATAGGCCAGCGCCTGAATGACGCTCAAGAGAGCCACGTGCGAACGGACGTAAGCCGGCGAGTTCGACGAGTAGTAGAGCTGAACCTGAGCCAGCTTCGCGACCTCAGAGAGCGTCGCATCGGTTATCGCTAGCGTGCTGCCCCCGCGATGGCGAGCGAGCTTCATGCCGCGCAGGACTAGCGGATGAGGCCTACCGGCCGCGAGCCCAATAACGAGTGAATTCTCATCGATCCGGCCCAGCCGGCCGAGTGCTTCCTGAGATGGGCTGGCGACCGTCTCTGCCTCGATGTCGAGCAGCATCAATAGATGGCGCAGGTACGACGCAAAGAAAGCCATCTGATCGGTACCGACGACGAGCACTCGTGATGAGTTGGCGATCGACTCGATCGCGGCTTCGACGTCACGGCGTGAGACCTTGCGTGCAGTTTCCTCAACGTTGAGGTGGTCGGCTACCAGTGCGGTCTCAAACTCGTTCTGGTCGAGCGCGAAGAGCGGCTCGGAGCCGGAGCCGCCGCCCTCTTGGCCGCTGGCAACGCGGCGGCGGTACTCCTCACGGGCAGCTACCTGTAACTCAGGAAAGCCTTCGAAGCCGAGCGCCTGCGAGAAGCGAACGACCGTCGAGCTCGAAGTATTGGCTCGCCTCGCGAGCTCCTCAGCCGTTTGGAAGGCGACCTCGTCGAGGTGATCGACGATGTACTGAGCAACGTCCTTTTGGGAGCGCGAAAACTCATCGAAGCGAGCCTCGATGTATGTGGAAAGGGCCTGATGGCCGTTGCCCTCGCGCCGCGTGGTCGTGGAAGTACTTCCGGATGTCTTCATAGGCCTGCTCTGTTTCGACGTGCAGCACCCCTGTTCCTGCCCAATTAGGCCAAGAGCTACGATCGATCTGTGAGCGAAGAGCCCGAAAACCAGCAAATGGTGCGTATTGAGATGGATGAAGCCTCGATTGAGGCGCTGATCCGCAGCGCGTCTATCGAAGAACTGCGCTCTGACAGCACCGAACTAGAGCGGCGCCACGCGCTCTCGCGTGGCGCCACCGCGCTCGACGCCCTCTGTGGCCTCAGCGACCGCCAAGGAACCGGTGCCGTTTGGGACGTTCTCTGCGAACTCGACCGCGCGCAGCTACTTAGCTTCGCCACTTTTGCGATCAGCGAGATGGCCCAGCACACCGAGTACCGCTGGGCCGACCGACCCGATGACTAGCTCCTCTGCGCCATCAAATCGCTTACTGACCAAGCGGTCAGTTATAATGTCAGCATGACAACTACTGAGCAGCTACCCGACGCAGAAGTATCACTCGACGCCACCGTTCCCTTCAACATGGCTCTCTCTGAAGAGCAGAAGGAAATTCGCGACTGGGCCCACGGCTTCGCCGCCGACGTAATCCGCCCCGCCGGTGAAGAGTGGGACGAGCGCGAAGAGACTCCATGGCCGGTAATTCAAGAGGCAGCCAAGATCGGCCTCTATGGCTTTGAAGGCACTGCCCAGTTCTTTGCCGACCCGACCGGCCTGCTGCTGCCGATCGTCAACGAAGAGCTGTTCTGGGGCGACGCCGGCATCGGCATGGCTATCTTCGGCACGACGCTCGCCGTCGCTTCAATCTTCGGCCAGGGAACAAATGAACAGATCGGCGAATGGATCCCGCGCTGCTTCGGCACCGTCGATGATCCGAAGGTCGCATCGTTCTGCGTCTCCGAGCCCGACGCCGGTTCCGACGTTTCGGCCCTGCGCACGCGAGCCAAGTTTGACGAGAAGACAAACGAATGGGTAATCAACGGCCAGAAGGCATGGGCAACTAACGGCGGCATCGCCGACGTCCACGTAGTCGTCGCCTCAGTTGATCCGGAGCTGCGCTCGCGCGGCCAGGCAGCATTCGTGATTCCGATCGAGACGAAGGGCATCAGCCAAGGCGTAAAAGTTAAGAAGCACGGCATCCGCGCTTCGCACACGGCTGAGGTTCTACTCGACGACGTTCGGATCCCAGCCGAAAACGTGCTCGGTGGCAAGGAGAAGCTCGACGAGCGCCTCGCCCGTGCACGCGAAGGCACTAAGAACAAGTCGCAGGCCGCAATGGCAACCTTTGAGGCCAGCCGCCCAACCGTTGGCGCTCAGGCTGTAGGCATCGCCCGCGCCGCTTACGAGTACGCACTTGAGTACTCAAAGGAGCGCGAGCAGTTCGGCCGCAAGATCATTGAGAACCAGTCGATCGCTTTCATGCTCGCTGACATGAAGATGGAGATCGATTGCGCTCGCCTGCTCGTTTGGCGCGCCTCATGGATGGGCCGCACCGGCCAGGACTTCAACAACGCCGAAGGCTCAATGAGCAAGCTGAAGGCAGGTGAGGTCGCCGTATGGACGACCGAGCGCGCGATTCAGATCCTCGGCGGCAACGGCTATGCGCGCGAGTACCCGGTTGAGCGCTGGCACCGTGACGCGAAGATCTACACGATCTTCGAGGGCACATCAGAGATTCAGCGACTGGTAATCAGCCGCGCGATCTCCGGCATGCACCTGAGCTAAGCGGAAGAGATCAACCGCCGGCTTTGGCGATTGCTCGGCGCAGCTCGGTCAGCGAGAAGGCTCCTTCGATACGTTCGACAACCTTTCCCTGCGCGTCGAGCACGAAGAGCCACGGTTCGGTCGGTAGGCCGTAAGCCGTGGGCTGCGATCGCAGTCCGCGGTCAACACGGTTCTCCTGATAAATCTCGTTCGCGATGTAGGCCGTCTTGCCGCTCTTGTCGGTCGCGCGAGCCTCTTCTAGAACGTCGACGACCGGGCCACAGACACGGCTCTGGCAGAGCGCCGGGGTCGCGAACAGCAGCGCCACTGGCTGCTTGCCATAGACGTCAAAGAGATCGGTTGTGAGTAGGCCGGTGGCGGCGGGCGAACGAGTTGAGATCCGCGCCGCGTCGCCGGCAACCGAATCGAGCGTCGGCGTGTGGACTTTCGGTGCCGATTCGGCGACCTTTGGCGGCCCACCGGGCAGCCCGACCTGCGCTTCAAACGCTGAGCTTAAGACGAGACGCCCATCGAGCTTGGCCAACGCTACGACCTGATACTTGCCGTCCTTCGGAAAGTCGATCTCGGCGACGTAGACGCTCTTGGACTCATCCGCGTCTTGCTCGCTGCTGATGCTGCTGTACTGCGGTGAGACGGCGAGCGATTCGCTCCGCGCCATGAACGGCCCGCGCAGATTGGTGCCGTTGCGGCTAGCTGTGTAGAGCGCCACCGGGGCGCCAGAGATTTGCTTCTGGGCGGGGTCAAAGAGTGCGAAGCCATAACGATTGCTGCCAGCCTCAAAGACTGAGACGCTGGGCGCCAGAATGACCGACTCCTGATTTGCCTGCTTCAGTTCACCGAGCGAGGTCGAGGCAGCTTTAGGGAAGCTGGCAGCTGCGCTCTCGGAGGACGCGATGCCCTGAACGGTCCCGCCCTGACCCTGAGAGGACGAGCTGTCGCCGCAGCCAACGATCGTCGTAGCGGCGAGCAGTGCAATTGGGATCAGGATGATTAAGCGCATCACTCCATTCTACGCGTGGCGGCGTCGAGGTGAGTCAGTCACCTCCAAGATCGGCCGATGTGATCGAATACGCACTGGAGTCAACGACTGAACAAACCAAGGAGAAGCAAATGGCAGAGCGGGCGGCAATAATTACAGGAGCATCGAGCGGCATCGGGCTTGCGATCGCGCAGATGCTTGGCGAGCAGGGCTACGGCCTGACCGTCGCCGCGCGCCGGCCAGAGAAGCTTGAAGCAGCCGCGAAAACGCTCTCCGATCAAGGCTTTGACGTTCTCTCAATAGCTGCCGACCTAGGCGACGAAGAGGCTATCGCGGGCGTCGTTAAGAGCCACGAGGAGCGCTTCGGCCGCCTCGACGTGCTCGTCAACAACGCAGGCGTCGGCTTTGGCGAGCTGGCCGACAACTTCACGACGAAGAAGATCGACCTTCAGCTGAACCTCAACCTGCGCGCGATCTTCCTCTTCTACCGCGAGTCGATGCCGATGCTGCGCAAGTCGGCCGAGGAGCACAAGGGCACGTTGGTCGTCAACACGGCATCGATCTCAGGAATCCGAGGAGAAGGGCTGCTTGGCATCTACTCAGCGACGAAGGCTGGCGTTGTCGGATTCACGCAGGCGATGAACAAGGAACTTGGGCCGGCCGGGATTCGCAACACGGCGCTCTGCCCTGGCTTCGTTGACACGCCGATGACCGATCCTTTCGCTGAGTACGTCCCGAAGGACACGATGATGCGGCCTGAGGACATCGCAGCTGCGGTGCGCTTCCTGCTCGAAGTGAGCCCTGCCTGCATGGTTCCGGAAATCCGTTTCGAACAGCCGGGCGGGATTTCGATCCCCGGCATCAACTAGGAGGAAGAACAGATGAAGCTCGGCGTACACATCGGCTACTGGGGTCTTGGCCTGACCAGCGAAGACCAGCTCGAAATTGTTCAAGAGGCCGAGCGACTCGGCTACGACTCGGTCTGGGCTGCCGAGGCTTACGGCTCCGACACGGCGACCGTGCTCGGCTGGCTGGCTGGGAAAACGTCGACGATTCGCCTTGGCTCGGGAATCTTCCAAATGCCAGGCCGCTCCGCGGCGATGACGGCGATGACGGCGGCAACGATCGACCAGATCTCAAACGGTCGCATGATCCTCGGCATCGGCTCGTCCGGCCCGCAGGTCAGCGAGGGCTGGCACGGCGTGCGCTTCGGCAAGCAGCTCGCCCGCACGCGCGATTACGTTGCCGTGCTGCGGATGACTTTGGCGAGAGAGCGGCTCGAGTACAGCGGCGAGACGTTGGAACTGCCGTTGCCCGATGGTCCAGGCAAGGCGCTGAAGCTGACAATTGGAACCGTTCAAGACCAAGTTCCTATCTACATCGCTGCGATTGGGCCAAAGAACACGCAGCTCACAGGTGAGATCGCCGACGGCGTGATCCCAACCCTGTTCTCGCCGGAGCACGTTGCAGTGATGCGCGACGAGCTTCAGATTGGCGTCGACCGGGCCGGTAACGGCAAGACTCTCGCCGACATCGACATCGCACCGACGGTGCAGGTCTACGTCAGCGACAACCTTGAAGACGCCCGCAACCTGATGCGTCCGTTCATCGGCCTCTACGTCGGTGGGATGGGTTCACGCGAACAGAACTTCTACAACCAGCTGGTTCGCCGCTACGGCTTCGACGACGCCGCCCAAGAGGTTCAGGACCTCTACCTCGACGGCAAGAAGGATGAGGCGATGGCGGCGCTGCCCGATGAGCTGATCGACATGGTCGCGATCTGCGGCCCGGCCGACCACGTTCGCGAACGGATCGCTGCCTATCGCGACGCCGGCGTCGGCACGCTCGGCGTCAGCCCGGTCGCCTTCACTCGTGAAGAGCGGATCACGCAGCTACGGCTAATTGCCGAGCTGGCGGCAGACTGAGCCGCCGTGCGACTGCTGCTCGGCGCCTTCGGCGACCCGGGCCACGCCTTCCCGATGATTGCGCTCGGCCGGGCGCTGCGCGCAGCTGGCCACGACGTGACGCTGCAGACCGCGCGACAGTGGGAAGAGGTAGTACGCGGTGAAGGGCTGGCCTTTGCGCCGGCTCCTGAGTACCCCGTCTTTCCGACCCGTGAGGCGCCACTGAAGCCCTACCAGGCGGTCCTGAAGGCGACTGAGGAGACTCAGCCGCTCGTAAGCGAATGTGACCCAGAGATCGTCGTCCACGACATCCTCACGCTGGCGCCTGCTTTGGCCGCTGAACGCGCTGGGGTGAAGGTCGCGACGCTCGTCCCCCACGTCGACCCGCGCACCGCCCCGGGCGCGCCGCCCTACTCGGTGGGCGCGCTGCCGCCGCGGACGGCGCTCGGGCGCAAACTTTGGGGAGCTCTTCGCCCGGCGACGAATCGGGGGCTCGAGAGCGGGCGCGCAGAACTGAACGAAACGCGCCGCCGCCTTGGCCTGCCACCACGCGAGCACCTCCACACCGGCCTTTCGCGACAGCTCACGATGGTCGCCAGCTTCCCGGGGCTCGAATATCCACGCCCGGCCGAACCGGCGACCGAGATCATCGGGCCGCTTATCTGGGAGCCGCCAACTGAGGCGGTTGCGCTGCCGGCCGGAGACGGGCCGCTCGTTCTCGTCGCTCCCTCGACCGCCCAAGACCCTGGCCACGAACTGCTTCGCGCGAGCATCATCGGGCTAGGCGAGCTAGACGGAATCCGCGTGCTGGCGACCTGGAACCGTCGCCCGCTGGCGGAACCGATTGAGCTCCCGGCCAACGTCACGCTGGTCGAGTGGATCAGCTACGCGCAGACGATGAGCCACTGCGACGTCGTGATTAATCACGGCGGCCACGGCACGCTCGCCCGCGTGCTAGCGAGCGGCGCGGTTTCGGTCGTCGTGCCCGCCGGTGGTGACCAGGCCGAGAACGCTGCGCGCGTCACATGGGCAGGAGCTGGCGTGCGCGTCGCCCCGCGCCTGGCATCACCGCGGGCGATTCGCGGAGCGACCGAACGGGCGCTTTTTGAGCCTTCGCTGCGCAGCACCGCGCGGCAGTTCGAGGGCTGGTACACCACTCACGACGCAGGCGCCCGAGCGACCGAACTGCTCGAGCAGCTCGCCGCGGCTTGAGCGGGGCGCACGCAGCGCGGCGGCAGTGTCGTACCATGCAGCTCGCTGCGTCGCTAAGCGGCGCGGCCGATCCGGGGTAGCTCAATGGCAGAGCGAACGACTGTTAATCGTTAGGTTGTGGGTTCGAGTCCCACCCCCGGAGCTCTCTCGCCCAGGAAGCGGAGCTGTGGCGCCACTCTCT
>JAEMTR010000171.1:1605-3120 GCA_016462245.1 Solirubrobacteraceae bacterium | reverse complement strand
GGCAAGACGCCGAACCCTTGTGTGCGCTGCAACGGCGCCGTCCGCCTCGACGCGATGCTCGATCTCGCGACGCGCCTCGGCGCAGCCGAGCTAGCGACCGGCCACTACGCCCGCGTAGGCGACGACGGGCTACTCCGCGCTGCAGTCGACCCCGCCAAGGATCAGTCGTACATGCTCGCTGCTTTAGAGCCGGAGTCGGTCGCACGGATGCTCTTCCCACTCGGTGAGATGACGAAGCCGGAGGTTCGCCAGCTGGCCGCCGACGCTGGCCTCTCGGTAGCTCAAACGCCCGACTCGCAGGATCTCTGCTTCCTTGCCGGAACGGCCAGCGACGCCTTCCTCGCGCGACATGGCGGCATTCCCGATCGCCCGGGCTCGATCGTCGATCTCGACGGAATCAAGGTTGGAAGCCACAACGGCGCGCACGGTTTCACGGTCGGGCAGCGGCGTGGGCTTGAAATCGGCGGAGTCGCCGAGCCGCTCTACGTCGCAGCAACCGACGCCGAAGCCAACACGGTCACAGTCGCGACGCGCGATCAGCTCCATCGCAGCGAGGTCGAACTGACAGACGTAACGCTCTATCGCCCGGCCGAAACTGTGAATCAAGCTCGCCTTCGCTCGCACGCGCCGGCGCTCGAATGTCGCCTCAACGGAGCGGTCCTAGAACTGAAGAAATCGGCCTGGGCGCCCGCTCCGGGTCAGACGGCGGTGCTGCTGAGTGGCGATCGCGTCGTCGGATGCGCGACAATCGCTTGATGCCGGCTCGCAGCTCCGATCAGCTTCGCTCCACCTTCCTCGAGTTCTTCGAGGCCAATGGCCACACGCTGCGGCCGTCCGGTTCGCTCGTTCCAGCCTCGTTTGATTCATCGGTTCTGCTGACGACGGCCGGGATGCACCCCTTGAAGGAGTACTTCATGGGTCTGGAGCAGCCGCCTGCGCCGGCCCTGACGAGTTGCCAGAAGTGCTTTCGCACGACCGACATTGAGAACGTTGGCAACACCGCCCGGCACCTCACCTTCTTTGAGATGCTCGGCAACTTCTCGCTTGGTGACTACTTCAAAGAGGGCGCGATCGAGCTGGCCTGGAAGCTTTCGCTGGAGGGATTCGGTTTTGACGCCGAGAAAATCTGGATCACCGTATTCGAGGGCGACAAGGAGCTCGGCCTCGGTCCTGACGAAGAGGCAATCGCTGCCTGGGAAGCGGTTGGGGTTCCGCGCGAGCGGATCGTCCTCTGCCCTCGCTCGGAGAACTTCTGGCAGGCAGGGCCAACCGGCCCCTGCGGCCCGTGCAGCGAGCTCTACCTCGACCGCGGAGAGCAGTACGGCGGCGCCGATGATCTCCCCGGCGGCGAGAACGACCGCTTCCTTGAATATTGGAATCTCGTCTTCATGGAGTTCGACCAGAGCGCCGACGGCGTGCTCACTCCGTTGCCGGCGAAGAACATCGACACCGGCGCTGGCCTGAACCGCCTTGCCGTGATCGAGCAAGAGGCTGAGAGCGTCTTTGAGACCGATC
>JAEMTR010000171.1:0-1595 GCA_016462245.1 Solirubrobacteraceae bacterium | reverse complement strand
AATGGTGCTCGGCCGCGAACTTGGCAGCGGCGACGCTGACGTGCGCGCACTGCGGATCCTCGCCGACCATTCGCGCGCAATGACCTTCCTAATCGCCGACGGGGTCGTTCCGTCGAATGAGGATCGCGGTTACATCCTGCGCCGCGTTATGCGCCGCGCCGTCCTGCAGGGCCAGCGGATCGGGATTGAGGGGCAGTTCCTAGCGGCTTTCGCTGAGCAGGTGGTTGACGTGATGGGCGCGGCCTACCCAGAGCTCGTCGAACGCCGCAAGACGATCCTCGAATGGGTTCGCGGCGAGGAAGAGAGCTTTGGTCGCACGCTCGTCCAGGGCAGTGGCCTGCTCGACGAGCTTCTCGCCGCCGGCACGCTCAGCGGCGACGACGCCTTCCGCCTCCACGACACCTTTGGCTTCCCGATCGAACTGACGCGCGAGCTAGCCGAGGAGCGCGGCGTTCCGTTCGGCGAGCAAGCCGAGTTCGATCGGCTAATGGGCGAGCAGCGGAGGCGCTCAGCGGCCGGCGCAAGCGAGAGCAAGGTTGGAGTCTCGGCCGAGGCCGTTCGCGCGGTCGGCGGCGAGCAGGCGCGCTTCGTCGGCTACGAGTCGCTCAGCACGCGAACCAACGTCGTTGGGATTGCCGAGCAGGATGGCCGAACGCTGATCAAGCTGGCCGACTCGCCGTTCTATGCCGAAGGCGGCGGGCAGGCCGGAGACACCGGGGTGTTGATCTCGGCTGGTGGGGACCATCTCGCGACCGTCGTCGGTGTAATCCGGGCCGGTGATGATCAAGCACTAATCGTCGAAGGCTTGAGCGAGTCGCCCGAGATCGGGGCCGAGCTCGTCGCTGAGGTTGACGCAACCGCTCGCCACGCGACCGAGTGCAACCACACCGCTACGCATCTGCTCCACGCCGCGCTGCGCGAGCGGCTTGGCGACCATGTGCGCCAGGCCGGTTCCTACGTCGGCCCCGAGAAGCTGCGCTTTGACTTCAACCATTCGGCGCGGCTCAGCGACGATGACCGCCAAGCTGTTGAAGACGAAGTCAACGCCAAGATCCTTGCGAGCCTCAATGTGCGCGCGCTGACGACGACGATCGACGAAGCGCAGAAGCTCGGGGCGATGGCTCTCTTCGGCGAGAAGTACGGCGAGATCGTGCGGATGGTCGAGATAGGCGACGGCAGCTTCTCACGCGAGCTTTGCGGCGGAACGCACGTCGCGCGGACGTCGGAGATCGCTTGCCTGAAGATCACCAGCGAAGGCTCGAGCGCTGCCAACGTGAGGCGGATCGAGGCCGTCACCGGGCCTGTGGCGGTCGGAATGCTGCGCGGTCACGACGCGCTGCTCAGCGAGGCTGCACAGGCTTTGAAGACCACACCTGACCAAGTCCCTGCGGCCGTCAGCAAACTGAAGCAGGGCGCCCAAAGCTCAAGCGATCAGGCTGGCGCCGGCGTCGACGAGGAACAGCTCGCCGCCGCCGCCACCAAGCTTGGCGACTCGCAGCTACTAGTCGCTGACGTTGGCGCCGTCCCCGCGAAGGCGCTGATGGATCTTGCCGACCGCCTCAAAGGAAGGCTCGGCGAGCTCGCAGTGGTCGTCG
>JAEMTR010000170.1 GCA_016462245.1 Solirubrobacteraceae bacterium | reverse complement strand
CTCGCCGCGCTCGACGGTGGCGTGATCACGGCTGACAGGAGCATCAACGACCCTGGCGTGCTGACCGTCGGTTCGCAAAAATTCTATAACGCTGGCCGTCAAGCGAACGGGCCGGTGAGTCTGGTTCGGGCGCTGCAAGTTTCCTCTGATGTTTACTTCTACACGCTTGGCCGCGACGCCAACCCGATGAAGGGTCAGATCATCCAAAGTTGGGCGCGCAAGCTGGGCCTCGACAAGGCAACCGGGATCGACCTTCCCGGTGAGGCCTCTGGAACGATTCCCGACCGGCAGTGGCGCGCACAGCAGAACGCCAAAGAGATCGAGTGGGAGAAGAAGAGCGGCAAGAAGTGCCCGCCTGACTGCCTCTATTCCGACAAAAGGCCTTGGTCGGTTGGCGACAACATTCAACTCTCCGTCGGCCAAGGTGACGTGCAAGCCTCGCCGCTGCAGATGGCTGTCGCCTACTCGGCGATCGCCAACGGTGGCACGGTCGTGCGGCCGCATCTGGGGATGACGATTGAGAACGAGACGGGTCGGCAGCTCGAGCGGATAGAGGCGCCTCCATCGCGCCGCGTCGCGATCGACCCCAGCCATCAGAAGTCGATCCTCGACGGGCTCCACCAATCGACGCTCGGCGACGGCACCTCAGCCGACGTTTTCAGAGGCTGGAACCAGTCCAAATTCCCTGTTTACGGCAAGACAGGGACAGCTGAGCGACCACCGCGGCCCGACCAATCGTGGTACGCCGCATACGTGCCGAGCGCGACCAAGCCGATCGTGATCGTCGCAACAGTTGAAGACGGCGGCTTTGGCGCCGAGGCCGCCGCTCCGGCGGTCTGCAAAATGCTCGCAACTTGGTTCTCGCAGCCCGATCGCTGCTCGTCAGGGGCGTCGACGACGCGATGAGCGCGACTACCGTCATCCAACGCAGCGACGACGACGCCAAAGCAGAGAAGGCTTTCGGCTTACAGCTGCCTTTTGATCTCGTACTCGTCTTGGCCACGCTCGGGCTTGCGGCCTGCTCGCTTCTGACAATCGCTTCGGCGACCGCCAACGACATTCCCGGCAGCCCCGACTACTTCCTGATCCGCCAAATGATCTACTTCGTCGTCGGCGCGCTGCTCGCCGCCCTGCTCTGGCGCAGCGATTATTCGCGCCTGCGTGAGCTGAAGTATTTCTTCTACGGGCTGCTGATCGCCTCGATCCTGGCCGTAATCGTCTTCGGCTCGGTTGCGCGCGGTTCGCGCCGTGCGGTAGACCTCCCACTCTTCTCTTTCCAGGCCTCCGAACTAGGAAAGGTGTTGTTGATCGTTGCGCTTTCGGCGTTCACGATCGACATGACGCGCCGCGTGGCGGACAGTCGAACGACGGTCCGCTTGATGCTGATTGGGCTAGCGCCCGCAGCACTCGTGATGCTTCAGCCTGACCTTGGCTCGGCCCTAGTTTTTGTCGCCATTACTTTGGCGGTCCTATTCATCGCAGGCGTTCCGTGGCAGCACTTCGCGGCGTTTGGCGCGATCGCCGCAGTGGCGATAGCGCTTTCGCTGGCAGTGCTGCCAAGCGTCGGCATAAACGTTCTCCACAGTTATCAAAAGGATCGCCTAACGGCGTTCCTGCAACCGTCCGAGACATCGGGCAAAGAGGGTTACCAGCAGAACCAGTCGCGCATTGCGATCGGGTCCGGCGAAAAGACCGGGCGCGGCAGCGGCGCGACTCAGACCGAGTACAACTTCCTCCCCGAACACCACACCGACTTTATTTTCGCCGTAGTAGGCGAACGGTGGGGCTTCGCGGGGGCGGCATTCGTCCTTTCGCTCTACGCGCTGATCATTTGGCGCGCGCTGCGAATCCTGACGATGGCGAAGAACCTCTACGGCGCCTTATTGGCCGGTGGCATCGTTGTGATGCTGATGTTCCAGGTTTTCGTCAACGTCGGGATGACGGTCGGCGTGATGCCGATTACGGGAATCCCGTTGCCGCTGATGAGTTACGGAGGCTCGTCGCTAATCGCGACGATGATCGCCGTCGGTCTGCTGCAGTCGATCTACGCTCAAGGCCGCAGGGCCGCGATGTCGCAGGGACGGGTGCTCCAATTCCAATGAAAAGAGCAACCCAATGAAGAAGCAAGTATTAGTCAGCGTTGACCCGTGGGAGACCCGCGTAGCGCTGCTCGAACAAGCAGGAACTCCAGCTACGGAGCGCGACCAGCGCCCGTCGGAGAAAGCAAACCCATCGGCCGGCTACCGCGTGGCCGAGCTGTACATCGAACGGCGGGGCAGTCGCTCGATCGTCGGCAATGTCTACAAGGGCCAGGTCGACAACGTGATCGACGGGCTCGAAGCGGCATTCATCGACATCGGGCTCGAGAAGAACGCCTTTCTGCACATCGATGAGATCGTCCTGCCAGGCGTTGAGACGCCGAGGCGCGGCCGCGGCGAAGAGGGCGGTAAGAAGATCAGCTCGCTGCTGAAGAGAGGCCAGGAAGTCGTCGTCCAAGTCGTCAAGGATCCACTGAAGACGAAGGGCGCACGCTGCTCGATGGAGCTTGCGATCGCCGGCCGCTACATGGTCTACACGCCAAGCGGCGAGGGCGTAGGGATCTCAAAGCGGTTAGAAGACAAGGAGCGCGCACGTTTGCGCCGCGCGCTCAAGGACCTCGAGATCAAGAGCGGTGGCGCGATTCTGCGGACTGCCGCCCATGGCGCCCAGAAGGAAGATTTCGAACGCGAACTGCCGTACCTCTTCAAGCTGCATGAGGTCCTAGTTGAGCGGGCGGAAGGCCAGTCGGCTCCGTCGCTCGTCTTCCAAGAAGCCGACCTTTCGGTGCGCGTCGTGCGCGACATCTTCAGCGTTGATTTCGAACGCGCAATCGTTGACGACGAAGGCCAGTACAACCGCCTGCGTTCGTTCTTCGAGCGCACAGCTCCCGAGCTCGTTGAGCGCGTTGAGCTATGGCAGGAATCGACACCGCTCTTTGAGCAGGCAGGAGTAGAGGAGGTAATTGAAGGCGTCACCTCGCGGCGCGTTGATCTTCCGAGCGGTGGCTACCTGATGGTCGATTACGGCGAGGCACTGACCGTCTTCGACGTCAACACCGGCTCCTACGTCGGTCGTGGCCGTCAGGCGCG
>JAEMTR010000002.1 GCA_016462245.1 Solirubrobacteraceae bacterium | reverse complement strand
TCGGCCGAGGGCAGCAGATAGAAGATCACGAAGGTGACGAAGCTGACCGCGAAGAGCAGGAAAATGACCCACAGCAGGCGGCGAAGGATGTAGCGAATCATTCGCTCACGGCCAGGCAGGCGCGTCCGGTCCCCGCCGCACCTGCGGCAGGGACCATTCGCGATCGACGAGCAGCGGAAATCTCTACTTCAGTGAGGTGAAGGAGAGATCCCAGTTGCCATTGAACTTGTTGATCACGCCGGCGACATCGCTGCTGCGGATGTTTGGCGTGTCATCCCAGATCCAAGGAACGGCCGGGGCCTGAGCCGTGATCTGACGGTCAATATCGGCCCATGCCTTGTTGCGCGCGCTCTCACCAACGATCAGCTCAGCCTTGGCCATCGCCGCGTTGATCGAGGGAACATTGAGCTGCGGCCAGTTTGAGTTGAAGCCACCGCTGGCAACGATGCTCTCACCGTTGAAGGTCGCGTCGAGCATCGTCTGCGGATCGCTGAAGTCCTTCAGCCAACCAACGTTCGGGCAGACGATCACCTTGGCCTTCGGCTCGCCGCAGAACTTGGTGTACATCGTGTCCTGCGTCACCAGACGGAGCTTCGGCTTGAAGCCGAGCTTCTCAAACTGCGTCGCAGCCAACTCGGCGCCCTTCTGCGCAGCGCCGCCGGAGGTACCGACCATCAGCAGCTCGTCGCTACCGGTGTACATACCTGATGGGAAGCCGCCCTTCTTCATGTACTCCTTCGCCAGAGTCAGGTCGCCCTTTGGATTCGCCAGGAAATCAACGCCGGTGCCCTCCAAGCCGCCGGCCTCTTCAAATCCGCCGACATCCGGTGGGATGAAATGGTTGGCGATCGGCCCCAGCAGCGCACCGCCGCGGGTTGCGCGCATAGCTTCACGGTCGAATACGGCGAGCACCGCCTTGCGCACGTTGAGGTTGTTAAACGGCGCCAGCGACGTGTTAAGTGACACGTAGCGGTTACCGCCCGACGACGTCAGCGCAAGCTGATCTGGCGTCGAATTGAAGATCTCCTTCAGCACCGCTGGTGGCGGCCCGAAGTCACCGTTGACCTGTGCGTTGCCCTTGATGATCTGGCGCGCCGCTACGGTCGTGTCATTGTTGCCTTCCTCAACATTGATCGTGTCGAGGTAGGCCTTGCGGAAATCGGTCGAACGGTCCCAGTTGGGGTTGCGAACGAGGTTGATCTTCTTGCCGGGCTCGTAACCGGTCAAGGCACCCTTGGCGTCAGCTTCGATCATGTAAGGACCGGTAGCAACCTGGTTGACGCCATAAGTCGAAGGGTTCTTGGCGTCGAACTTCGCTGCGTACTCCTTTGGCACCGGGGCGCTGATCGGCAGCGCCAGCGCGCCGGCAGCGGCGCCACCGGTTCCGCGGCTGAGATTGAGCACGATCGTCGTCGAGTCGGGCGTTTCGATCCCGCTGATCTCAGTCGCCTTTCCATCGGTGAAGTCCTTGACGCCGACGATGTCGCCGAGATAGACCTCCGCGTAACCGTTTGCGACGGTCGGAAGGAATGCTCGCTCAATCCCGTACTTGACGTCGGCCGAAGTGACGACGCGATCAACCGGAGGGCTGAACTTGATGTTCGGCTTGATCTTGACCGTGACCGTCTTACCGTCAGCGGAGACATCCGCGGCCTCAGAGGCGAGGTCCGGGACCGGGTCAACCGAGTCGTCAGGGCCAAACGAGAAAAGCGAGCGCTGAGTCGCCGAGGTGACCATGAAGGTGAACTGGTAGTAGGCCGCGCCGGGATCGATGTAGTCGACGTCGTCGCTGGCGATGACCGTCAGCGCGCCGCCGGTCTTACCGGTCAATGACTGCTCGGCGGGAACATCGCCGACAGTGTTCGAAGAGCCACTGTCGCTGCTGCTTGAGCCGCAGGCAACTGCTGTGAGGCTCAGCACGAGCGCAAGTAGTGCTGCCGAACAGAAGCGAATCGATTTCATCGGGTTACCTTCCTTCCCGGCTTTCGGCCGGTTCGTTGTTGAACTAAATCGGAGCACCGTCATCAGCCTTCCTGACGCGGATTGAGCGCGTCGGAGAGTCCATCTCCTACGACGTTAAAGGCCAGCACCGTAAAGAGCAATGCGAGCCCCGGAACGAGCATGTACCACCAGGCCGTGTCGAAGACCGAGGTCGCTTCGGCGATCATCGCGCCCCATGACGCGTTAGGTGGCTGAACCCCGGCGCCAAGGAACGAGAGTGCCGCCTCAAGCAGAATGTTGGTCGGCAGGATTAGCGTCGCGTAAACGATGATTGGGACGATCAGGTTCGGAAGAATCTCTTTGAAGACGATCCGCGCGTCCGAGGCCCCGAGCGAGCGCGATGCCTCAACGAACTCCTTCTCGCGCAGCGAAAGCACCTGACCACGGACGATCCTGGCGATGTAGGTCCAGCTAACGAGCGTGATCACGAAGATCACGACGCCGGCGCCGGGCTCGATCTTGATCGTGAAGAAGGTTCCAAGCAGCGCGAAGAAGAGACCAAAACCGACTACGACCAGTGACGCGGCGACCATCTCGCGGCGACCGCGAGCGAGCGAGAGCGCGGCGCCGAGCAGGCCGGCGACAACGGTCGCCAATCCGGCCGCCTGCAGAGGCGTGCTGACGGCGCAACCGTCGCCGAGCGAGCAGGCCGCCGCCAGCCCGAGCGCCAACAGCAGCGCCGGGAATGCCAGCAGCACATCCATCAGTCTCGAGATCCCCGAATCGACCCAGCCGCGGAAGAATCCAGCGACGAGGCCTAGAACAACGCCGATCAAGGTCGCCAGCGCGGTTGAGATCAGCGCCACTTCGAGCGAGACGCGAGCGCCATAGAGCGTTCGGCTGAGAACGTCGCGGCCGAGCTGATCGACGCCGAAGAGATGCTCGGAGCTGGGGCCGGTCGCCGTGCCGAACGAATCGAGCGCATCGGTGTTGATCAGGTTCGGCGGAGAGGCGCCGATTAACTTTGTGATCAGCGGCGCGGCGATCGCCGCGATCACCAGCAGGACGATGAAGACGAGGCCAGAGAGCGCCAGCTTGTCCTTCTTGAAGTTGCGCCAGAAGAGCTGCCACGGAGTGCGGCTGGCGATCGCGCCGAACTCGAGCGGATCGGCTGCCGTCAGGCCGGAGGAAGGCTCAACGAGCCGAGGCACGCCTGTGCTCACGCCGAACTCCCCACGTTCTTGATCCAGTCGCTGATTCTTCAGCCCCCCGTTAATCCTGCGAGCCAGCAGCTCAAGCCCAAGACCGAAATCTACTACCGATCGGGGTTTTGCGCACACCGCCGTGACGGCGGCGTATCTTCTGGAGCCTAGCCCCGATAGCTCAGCTGGATAGAGCGGCTCCCTCCTAAGGAGCAGGCCCCTGGTTCGAATCCAGGTCGGGGCATTCCCTACTGCGGCTAGCGGTCTGTGCGGTCGGGGTAAACGTCGTCGATCGTGGTCAGCGCCGTGTAGGGAGCGCCGGCTGCAGCTTTGATCGCTTCGGCGCCGCCGGCTAGGCGATCAAGCACCGAAACGACGCCGACGACCTCGTGGCCACCCTCCTGGACCGCTTCGATCGCGCGGACGGTCGAGCCGCCGCTGGTAACAACGTCTTCGACAACGAGGCATCGCTCACCTGGGTCAAGCAGCGGGCCCTCGATCCGTCGCGCGAGGCCATGCTGCTTGGCCTCCTTGCGGACGAAGAAGAGCTTCACGTCAGCTCCGCCGGCGAGCGCCGAGCAGGCAACGGGGTCGGCGCCCATCGTCATTCCGCCGACCGCCGTGGCACCCAGCTCGGCGGCCTTCGCCGCAACGAGCTCACCGAGCGCCGCGAAACCGACAGGCAGCATGATCGCGCGCTTTGAATCAACGTAGTACTGGGCAACGGCGCCGCTCGTCAACGTCACCTCACCGAGGATCAAGGCGTGCGTGCGCAGCTGCTCGATTAACCGTTCACGGGCATCCATCGAAGGCGACGCTAGCGGTAGTAGGTGTCGACGCGCGTACCGATCTTGATCCAGTTGTAAACCGAGACTGCGTCCGGCGGTGGAATCCGCAGGCAACCGTGGCTAGCCGGGTAGATCGGCACGTCGACAAAGCCGTGGATCGCGTAGCCACGGATGAAGTAAGTCGAGAAGATCATCCCGAGGCTATTGGTTCCTGCTTCCTTTCGGTAGACCGAAAAATTGCCAAGGATCGTTGGCGTTGAGGCCTTGCCGGAGCTCGTCGGGTAGATCCGCACCGCCTTGCCGCGATCGATCAGAGCGAGAACTTGGTGCGTTAGATCTACCTCAACGTGGCGGCCGTGATCCTTATAGCGGACCTTGAAGCGGCCCGAGCCTTTCTCAAGGCGGCTGAAGACCTCACTCGTGGCCACCTGAGTGCGCGCCATCCGTGTGATCTTGCGGAAGGCGAGAACGGCGCGAGCGGTGCGAGCGTCGTAAGAGCCGCGGCGACCGACCACGTAACCGAGCCTCGCAAGGCGACTTTGCAGGTAAGTGACGGCTAGGCCGCGATCTCCCGCACTGGCGTAGCGAGCGACGACTCTGACGCGCACCGCGCTGCTTTGCGCGGCCGCCATTGCAGCAGTAGCGGCGTGGCTGGCACGGATTGTCAGACGGCCACCCTTTGAGAGTTTCATCGGCAGACTGAAGCGGCCGATTGAGCCGTCCTGCTTGACCACCAGAGTGCGAGTAAAGAGTTTGCGGCCGGCGCGCTTGACCTCGATCGTGACGCCCTGGCCCGCGACGAAGCTACTGACCTTGCCCTTAATCGTCCACGAGTTGCCGCCAAGTACCTGGCTCTTAGTAAGTCCGCTAAAGCTGAGTGTTATACGCGCCTTGACCGGCGTCGGCGTCGGCGTCGGCGCTGGCGCTGGTGGGACGTCCTGCGCCAAGGCTGCCGGAGTCAGCGCCAACAACGAAACCGTGAACAACAAAGTGAAGATCGCGGCTCGACGGTTGGGCACCAGCCGATTATACGGATTGACTCCCCGGATTGCGTCAACTCAGCGCCCAGGAGGGCGTTGGCCCCGCCGCTAGGCGGATCAGCCAGCAGATTAAGGCGAGTAGCGCCAGCGAGCCGGCCAGTACCGGCGCCATCTGCCAGCTCCAATCCTGGGAGGAGCTGAATGCGACCGAGTTGTTGGCGGCGTGAATTGCGATGCAGGGATAGAGCGAGCCGGTTTTTGCGTAAAGCAGGCAGAGCGCAAAACCGAAGAAGGCCAGCGGCACAAGGAAGGCGATGTTCGAGGAGCCGGCGTGGATGCCACCGAAGATCAGGCCGGTGACCAGTGCGGCTGGCCAGATCCCCTTCCATGAGCGCAGCGCCGTGAAGAAGAAACCGCGGAAGAAGAACTCCTCCGCCAGCGGAGCCAAAACGCAGACGAGAATGCCCACCGACACCAGCGCCACGCTGCTCTTGTCGGCGCCGAGCTCGCTGGGGAGCGTGTCGGCCACATCTTCAGCCCCAACCAGAGCCACCCAAGCGAGCGTGACGGCCAGAAAACTCACCCAGGTAAGTAGCGACCAACCAACCGCCGGCCAAAATCGCGTGCCGCGCAAGCCAAAGTCCCATGGTCGCGGGCGCCCGCCAATACGGGCAAGAATAAGCGCCGCGCCGATCAAACAGAGATCCTGAACGACGGTCGCAAGAATGTTGATCGCTGGAGATGGATTGGCGAGCTTGCCGCTGGCGACGACAGAGCCATCGAAGGCAGCGCCAATCAGCGTCAAGATTACGGCGCCAACGGCGGCCGCCACGAAGCCCAACAGCAGCGCCACAAAGCCCATCCAGGCACGCCAGTTCGGTGCCATCGAGGTCGGCTCGATGCCATCCGGCAGCTCCGGCCGCTGCGGCGGCGGCGGATGAATGAACGGCGCCTCAAGCCCTGCTGGGTAAGCGGTCGACATTGGCCGCAACTTTAGCGGGCGGGCGCTAACAAACCTTGCAGTGAATCGAGCACGATCACATTGTCCAAATCGCCGTATTGGCCGTAGCGATCAACCAAGACCGGCAGAACCCCGGCCGCGCGCGCGAGCTCTAGGTCCGATGCCGGATCGTCACCTACATGCCAAACGGTCGAATCAGGACCACCGCCAACGCGACCGACGGCGCGGCGCACCAACTCTGGATCAGGTTTGGCCAGCCCCTCCTCGGCAGAGATAACAACGGCGTCGACCTTCTCGCGCAAGCCGATCTGATCGAGCACCTCGTAGAGCGAGATATCCCAGTTGCTGACGATCACGAGCCGCGCACCGGCGGCGCGGAGAGCGCCGAGAACAGCATCAACCTCTGGGAATGGGGCGAAGCGGACCGCCTCGCCGAGCGATTCGCGCATCGCCGCAAAGCCGATCACCGAGGCCGACTGCGGCAGCGCTTCTGTGAGCACCTCGGTCGAGCGGTCTCGCAGCTGCTCAAGCGCTTCGGCAGTGCCAGCAAAGGCGCTGTTGGAGCGGTAGTAGGACATCTCAGCGCCAAGGCCCTGCGCTGCCTCCTCGCTGCTGATCGTTACGCCGCGCTGGGCGAGCGCCGCCACAAGGCCGCCGACCGGGTCGACGACTTCGATAAGTGTGCCAAGCGCGTCGAGCGAGATGATCTCCGGTAGCTCAGCCGGGAGCAATTCAGCCATTCTTTGAGTGATATTCCCCGAGCGGCCGCACGAACCTGCCAACGAAGCGGCGCTTGACGCTGATCGCACAGGCTAGAATTGTCTTTCTTCGCTGTAGAAATGGGCGCTTTTGGAAGGTGCCAGCAAGACTGCCGCGAACAACTACCCACGTGTCTCTACGCAGCCGAAAACTTCGTCGTCGTCGCAGCCAGGCAGGTGCCGGGCGAGCGATCTTCGCCCTGCTCTCAATCGGTGGAGCGGCAGCATTCATCGCTGTTCTAGGAGGTTTTGGCTACCTCGCTTCGATCGCCTCGTCGGCGCCAAAGCTGAGCGAACTGAAACCGGCTGAGCAAGGCGCAACCTCGACCGTTTATGCCGCCGATGGGACGCGACTTGGCTTCATTCAAGGCGACGTGCTGCGAACTCCGGTGAAGGCAACTCAGATCACGCAAGAGATGCGTGACGCAACCGTGGCGATTGAGGATCAGCGCTTCTTCAAGCACAACGGCGTTGATTACGAAGGCGTTGCGCGAGCCGCCGTGCAGAACTTCTCCAGCGGATCAACCGTCCAGGGCGGATCAACGCTAACGATGCAGCTGGTTCGCAACATGTACCAAGGTGGGCGCGAACGAACGATCAACCGCAAGATCCGCGAGGCAAAGCTTGCGACCGAGATTGAGGCGCGCCACCCCGGTGCCGAGGGCAAGCGCTGGATTCTCAACGAGTACATCAACAACGTTCCCTATGGCACCGTTGGCGGCCAGACCGCCGTCGGTGTTGGGGCCGCTGCGCGCGTGCTGTTCGGTAAGTCTTCCAGCGAGCTGACGTTGAGCCAGTCAGCGCTACTTGCCGGGCTGCCACAGGCGCCATCGCGGTACAACCCGTTCTTGGCCCCCGACCTGGCTCGCGAGCGTCGCGCCCGAGTCTTGCGGAAGATGAAGGAACAGGGCTACATCAGCGCCGACCAAGCGGCAGCCGCTAATCGCGAGCCACTTGGCGTCAAGCAGAGCAGCTATTACGCACAGCGTCGCGAGGGATACTTCTTCGACTACGTCAAGAAAGAGCTGGTCGCCCGCTATGGCGCTGACCGCGTTCGCGCCGGCGGGATGAAGGTCTACACGACAGTAAATCTGAAACTCCAGCGGCGAGCGCGTGAAGCGATCGCTGCCAATCTCGGAAGCGGAGGCCCCTCGTCTGCGGTCGTCAGCATGGATCCAAAGAACGGTGAGATTAAGGCGATGGCTTCGTCCGGCGACTACTCAGCGTCAAAATTCAATCTTGCCGCTCAGGGTCAACGGCAGCCGGGCTCGACCTTCAAGGTGATGGTGCTGATGGCAGCTTTGCGCCAAGGCGTTGACATCAATGCCACAACTTACGAATCGAAGCCGCTGAAATTCGTTGACGAAGGAACAGGAACGCCGATTGACGTTCAAACCTACGACCATTCGTACAGCGGATCGATGTCCGTTTTTCAGGCGCTCGTGAAGTCCGACAACACGATCTTCCAGCAGCTCGACCTTGACGTTGGGCCCGAAGAGGTGCGCCGCGCCGCATACGACCTCGGCATCACCAGCAAGCTCGACGCCTACCCGGCGGAAGGGCTCGGCGGCCTAACCAACGGTGTCACCGCACTTGAGATGACGCGCGCCTACGCGACGATTAATAACGGCGGTTGGCGGACGCGCGCGGTGGCGATCAAGAAGGTCGAATTCGCCGATGGCCGGGTCGACAGCTCGCTTGGACGCCGCGACCGCGTAAAAGCCTTCAGCGACGGGCAGACCTACGAAGCGGTCAAGGCGATGGAAGCAAACGTGATTGGTGGCACCGGAACCGGCGCCCAGCTCGGTTGCCCGGTAGCGGGCAAGACGGGAACGACGAACGACTCGACCGATGCCTGGTTTGGCGGTTTCACAAGCTCACTCAACACGACGGTCTGGGTTGGCTACCCGGACGCAGCAATCTCGATGGGCGGCATGTCCGGCGGGGCGGCCCCGGCCAGCATCTGGCGCGACTTCATGACAACGGCGATGGAAGGTCGTCCCTGCGACCCCTTCCCAGAGCCGAAGGACCCGTTCGTAGCGGTCGAGTTCCTTGGCACCTACGCAACCGAGGGCGCGCCCGGCGACGCCGTCGATCCGCTCGCCAAGGACAAGAAGAAGGACAAGAAGCCCAAGGACGACAAGAAGAACGGCGGCCAGTACGAGTCGCCCCCGAACCCGAAGCCGACGCCGACGCCAACGCCAACGCCAACGCCGACGCCAACGCCAACGCCGGAGCCAACCCCCGTTGACCCAGGCACAGGCGGCGTTACGCCCGGTTAACGGACGCAGCGACTGCTACGGTCAGCGCTGATGGCTAAAGAAGAGAAAGTCGAGTTTGAAGGCGACGTTATTGAAGCGCTGCCAAACGCGATGTTCCGCGTCAAACTCGACAACGGACACCTCGTGCTCGGTCACGTAGCGGGCAAGATGCGCCGCTACCGGATTCGAATCCTTCCCGGTGACCGCGTCCGCGTTGAAGTCTCGCCATACGACCTTGACCGCGCGCGGATCGTCTACCGCCACCGCTAGCGGGGTTTTAAGTTGAGCGAACGCTCGCTGATCGGCGCCTTCGAGCAGCTCTTCGCCCAGCGCGGCGAGCGTAACCTCGACTGGATCGGTGACGACTGCGCCGTAGTCCGTTCGAAGCCCTACTGCGTGACGAGCGTCGATTCGATCGTCGACGGAATCCACTTTCGTCTCAGCAACGAGCGCGTAACCGTTGCCGACGTCGGCCACAAGGCGCTAGCCGTCGCTCTCTCCGACCTGGCGGCGATGGCCGCCGAGCCCGGCGAGGCATACATCTCGCTCGGCGTTCCCAGCGACCTCAGTGAAAGCGACGTGCTGAGCCTCGCCGCTTCGGTCGAAGCGCTGGCCAAAGAGACCGGCGTGACGGTTGCCGGTGGCGATTTGGTTCGCTCATCAACGCTCTTCTGCTCAGTTACTGTCGTCGGCTGGAGCGACGACGCAGAGCAGCTGATCGGTCGTGGCGGCGCGAGAGTCGGTGATGGCGTATTTGTCAGCGGGCCGCTCGGCGGCGCGGCGGCAGGGCTGGCGCTGCTCGAAGGTGCTGCCGGTGGCGAGCTCGACCGGAAGCTAGGCGAAGCGCTGATCTGCGCTCAGCTGCGGCCACAACCGCGTTTCGATTGTGCTCGCGAGCTGCGCAGCGCCGGCGCCGGCGCGCTGATCGACCTTTCCGACGGCCTCGCAACCGATGCTGGCGAGATTGCTACACGCAGCTCAGTCACGTTAGAGATTGAGCTAGCAGCGATCCCGCTTGCCGCAGGCGTCGGCCAAATTGCCGCCGAGCTGGGTCGCGATGCAGCTCAGTTTGCCGCCAGCGGCGGCGAAGACTTCGAGCTCTGTGCCTGCCTGCCTGAAGCTGCTGCGGCTCAGATCGACGGCCTGATCCGCGTTGGCAGCGTTCTTGATGGCCCCGGTGAAGTGCGTTTCATCGGCCTTGGCGGCGAGCAGGTAGAGCTCCATGGCTACGAGCACCGCATCGGTGAGGATCCTTCAGCGTCGGCGAGCTGAATCGACTCCGCCGAGCGAGCCCGGCCCGGCGTAGCTAGCTGGCCCGCGGACCGTGATCGCCGGATCGGGTGCGCGATCGCGGCGCACGGCGCGCAGTAGCGCCGCGGCGCCAGCGCCGCAGGCTAAGCACCAGCCGAGCGCGGCCAGTAGCGGCGGAGTTCCGCCCGCCAGCGCGACGAAGATAAACCAGATCAGCGCCAACGGCGAGAGCGCAAACTGATCGAGGTAGACGAGCACCACCGCGACCACGGGTAGCAGGCTGACGAGAATCCAGAAGATCGCCCAGCGACGTCGCAGTGGTAGCTCGCGGGCACCGACCAAG
The DNA here is from genome assembly GCA_016462245.1 of Solirubrobacteraceae bacterium. Lineage (GTDB taxonomy): Bacteria > Actinomycetota > Thermoleophilia > Solirubrobacterales > Solirubrobacteraceae > F1-60-MAGs163. Next base: position 29,143 of record JAEMTR010000002.1, on the reverse strand, counting down.
AGCCAAATGTTGACCGGCAGAACTAGCAACAGAGCGGCGTAGGGATTGAAAATCCAGGCGACGATCGCGACGAGGCAGACTACGAGCGACGGGGCCAACGAGGCGCCAGGGGCCTCGCTCGAATCGCTGACGGTTAGCGCCCCGTTGATCAACGGGCGCAGGACGAGAAAGGCCAGCGCGAAGATCACGCTCGCACTTACTAGTGCGCCGATACCTGCTGCAGCCAGCGGCAGCGAACCGGGCGGAGCCGGTGGCGCGGTCGCATTTATGACGCTGAATAATCCGAGCGCGCGGATGAAGAGCTCTGCCAGTGCGAATGGCAATGCGATCGCGAGCACCCAGACGATCCAACGGGCGACGGGCGAGCGCTCGCGGCGCAGCCGCGCGAACCCGTCGGCGGCCGCTAACAGTGCCGGCAGCAGCAGCGCGGCGGCGAGTAAGCGGATTGCCCACGGCGGGAGCAGCTTGCGCGTGATCACGAGATCAAGGCTCGGGCTAGCGGCGCTGATCTTTGGGCTGGCGTCCAACGCCGTGAGCGAGCGCAGCGCGGCGCGGCCAAAGTTCTGTAGCCGCGACGAGTCGACCGGCGCGTCACCGGCCGGCGGTAACTCGCCGCTGGCTGACAGCAGAACGGCTGGGATTCCGGCCGTAACCGCTGGCCCTTGCTGCCCGACGGTGACCGGCCAGGCAAAGCGGGCAAGCTCACTGCGAGCCAGCGGCGAAGCGGCCTTCAGCCCCGTCTCCGCTCGCAGCGCCGTCGCCACCGTGCGCGACAGAACCAGAGGCGCGGCGCCCGGCGAGGATGACCAACCGGTCACGAGCTGATCGGTCGTCACCGGCCCGGCCAGATCACCGAGCACGATCATCGCGCCGATCGGTCGTGGTAGCCGCGCGGCGAGCTGCTTAATCCCCGCCTGCCCGCCGGTCGAGCCGCTAACCGAGGCGAAGGTGACGCTGCGCAGTGGGCGGGCGAGCGCGACCACGCGAGCAATCTCGATCATCGCTGCCGTTCCCGAAAGTGCGGCAGTGGAGCCTGGGGCCAGTGCATCGCGGGCGGCAACCACGACCAGCGGCGCACCCGGGGCCGAACCGGGCTGCGTCACTTCAACGTTGATCAGGTCGCGCTGACCATCGACCGTGCTGGCGTCATTCACTGCGCGCTCGCTGACCACGACCTTCGGCATTACCGCTCGCAGCTCCTTAGCGACGCGCGAAGCGAGCTCCTGATCACCGGCGCTACCAGGCCGGCGCTGAGGAAATTGTGCGCTGAGCGAATTCATCATCCGCGCAGCTCTCGCCCCATCGAAAGCCGCCGGAACTAACTGCGAGCGCAGCGGCTCAGGCCGATTCTCAAGTGAGAAGGCGACGATGATTAGGACGAACAGCACCGGGACGAATGCTGCTCGATAGATGCGCGGGTCAAGCATTGCTGTAGAGGAAGGGTAAAGCGCCTAGGCTGGCACTCGCAGATGACAGAGCGGACCGCACGCATTCTGCTCGTCGATGATGAGCAGTCAATTCAGGAGCTTCTCTCCTTCCCGTTGAGGCAGGACGGCTACGAAGTCGTCCAGGCAAGCGACGGGCGCGAGGGGCTCGAACTCTTTCGCGAATCGACTTTCGACCTCGTCGTGCTCGACGTGATGATGCCGCGGATGGATGGCTTCGAGCTCTGCCAGCGGCTACGAAGCCGCAGCACGGTGCCGATCATCATGCTGACCGCCAAGTCGGAGGAGGTCGACAAAATCGTCGGCCTTGAGATCGGCGCCGATGACTACATCACGAAACCATTTTCTGTTCGCGAGTTCCGCAGTCGCGTAAAGGCGTTGCTGCGCCGCTCTTCGTTGGCGGTCGACGCTAGCGAAGAGAGCGAAGAGGTGATCGTCAACGACCAGCTTCAGATCGACCTTCCGAAGCGCCGCGTCGTACTCGACGGCAACCAGGTCGAACTGACCTTCGTCGAGTTCGAGATTCTGCTGGCGCTGGCTGGCAGCCCGGGGCGAGTCTTCAGCCGCGACCAGCTACTCAGCCAGGTTTGGGGCAATAGCGACTACCGCGACCCGCGCACGGTTGACGTTCACATCCGCCACCTACGCGAGAAGCTAGAAGCCGACACGCGCGAGCCGAATTACATCCTCACCGTGCGCGGCGTTGGCTACCGCTTCCGTGAACCTGACGGGTCCTGATGCGCCAACCAAGATCGATCGCCAACCGCTTGGCGCTGCTCTTCTTCGCGATCACGCTCGGTGCGATGGTGATCGTCTATGCCGGCGTCGTGCCACGGCTGCAGTCGAGCCTGACCGACCAGCGAACCGGGCAGCTCGCCGCCGACGCCCAGCGCCTGCGCGGCGTGATCGAAAAGAAGCTAATCGAGGCTGCGCCGGTAGGCGAAATCGACCTCGCCGTGCGCGAAGCGGCAGACCGAGCCAACGCCCGCGTAACGCTGATCGGCGTCGGCAATAACGGAAAAGGTACGGCGCCGTTCGTCAAGTCCGATTCCGATCTGCGCAGCGCGATCGACAACCTCGTCTTTCCTGCAGCGCTGCAGGCGATCGGCTCGGGCAAAACTGCAACGGCGGTCGAGTCGGTAGCCAGCGGGCGGATCGGCGAGGCGGCGATCCCGCTCTTCTCGAAGGATCCCGAGACCGGTCGCCGCGTACTTGGCGACGTGCTCGTATTCTCGGCCCCGCTGGGCAACGTGGAACGCAACGTGGCGCTGGTCCGCAACCGGATTCTGCTCGCCGCTGTGATCGCATTGGTGCTGGCCCTGATCGCCGGATACCTCGTCGCACTCTCATTCGGCCGTCGCGTCTCAAGGCTCGAGGAGACGGCCCGCCAAGTCGCCGGCGGCGACCGCTCAGCCCATTTCACGGTCGACAACGACGACGAGCTCGGCCGCCTGGCAGCAGCGCTCGAGGCGATGCAGATCCAACTCTCGGAGCTCGACAGCGCTCGGCGCCGTTTCATCGCAACCGCATCACATGAGCTGCGCACGCCGATCTTCTCACTCAGCGGCTTCGTCGAACTGCTCGAAGACGAGCAGCTTGATGAGCCGACGCGGCTGCGCTTCCTCGGCCAGTTGCGGACCGGAGTCGCGCGGCTTGAGAAGCTGACGACCGACCTGCTCGACCTATCGCGGATCGACGCTGGCGCAGTCGAGCTGCAGCGAGAGCGGACCGACATCGGCAAGCTCGCAACCGACGTCGCAAATGAGTTCGTGCCAGCGCTGACCGAACACGACTCGCAGCTCGAGGTGCGCGTTGGTGCAAAGTCGCTCTACGCCAGCTGTGATCGCGAGCGACTCTCTCAGGTCGTGCGGATCCTCGTCGACAACGCCGTCGCCCACACGCCGAAGGGCACCGACGTGATCGTCGCCACCAGCCAGCCGGAGGACCGCGCGCGAATCGCCGTGACCGACTTTGGCGAAGGGATCCCGCGCGCCGACCTGGAACGCGCCTTCGAACCGTTCTACACCTCCGATGGAACGCGCGGAGCTGGGCTTGGACTCGCAATCGCCCATGAGCTGGTTGAGCGGATGGGCGGAACGCTGAGCGTTGAGAGTGCGCCGGGCCGCACGACCTTTGCGATCGAACTTCGAGCCTAGATCGCATTCGCGACTGGGCGAGCTCTAGCGCGGGAAGGTAGGCTGCCCGTTGTGACCCAGACTCCATTCGTGCTCGTTTCAAACCGCGGCCCAGTGACGTTCAGTGAGGACGGCGAAATCACCCGCGGCGGCGGCGGCTTGGTGACCGCTTTGACCGGTCTTGTCTCACACCGCAAGGCGGTTTGGATTGCCAGCGCAATGTCCGACGGCGACATCCTGCGGGCGCGCGAAGCCGATGGCCACCCGTTCAGCGTGCAGTCACCACTGGGCGGCGAATATGAGGTGCGACTGGTCGACAGCGAAGCCGAAGCCTTCGACCGCTTCTACAACATCTTCGCCAACCCGATGCTCTGGTTCATCCAGCATTACCTCTGGGATATCTCAAACGCGCCTGACGTTCGCCAGTGGGAGATCGACGCCTTCGAGCTCGGCTACAAGGTCGTCAACAATGACCTCGCGCAGGCCGTGATCGAGGAGATCGCCGACAAGCCGGACCCGGTCGTGATGGTCCACGACTACCACCTCTACACGCTGCCGGGGATCGTCCGCGAGGCGCGGCCCGACGTCTTCCTCCACCACTTCATTCACATTCCGTGGCCGCAGTCGGACGCCTGGCGAGTGCTGCCTACCGAGATCCGTAACGAGCTTTACGAAGGGCTGCTAGCCAACGACATCATCGGCTTCCATACGCAGGCCTACCGACGCAACTTCATCCAGTGTTGCCGCGACCTGCTCGATCTTGAGGTCGACTTTGAGCGCGGCATCGTCTTCTACGACGGCCGCGAGATCTGGATCCGCGCCTACCCGCTGCCGATCGACGCTGAGGCGACCGAGAGGGTCGGAAGTTCGCCACGGACACTGGAGCTGGAAGCAGAGCTGGAGCAGCGACGCCGCGAACACTTGATCCTTCGCGTTGACCGCGCCGACCTCTCGAAGAATGTGCTTCGCGGCTTTACGGCCTTCGACCTCTTCCTCGATCAGCACCCCGAGTTCCTTGAGCACGTTTCGTTCATCGCCCAGCTGATGCCATCAAGGACCGACGTTCCCGAGTACGCCGAATATCTAGCGAAGATCGAAGCGCTGGTCGCCGTCGTCAACCTCCGCCACGGCACGCCGGACTGGATGCCGATCCAACTGAAGCTGCGCGACGATCTGGAAGAGGCGATGGCCTCCTACCGTCAGTACGACGTGCTGCTGGTCAACGCGATGTTTGACGGAATGAACCTCGTTGCCAAGGAGGGGCCGCTCGTCAACCAGCGCGACGGCGTCTCAATCCTCTCCGAAAACACCGGCGCGCATGAGGAGCTGGGCGAGTTTGCAATCAGCGTCAACCCGTTCAATATTCAGGAGCTGGCCGATGCGATCTACAGCGCGCTGACGATGGAGCCTGAACGGCGCAAGCAGCGGATCGATGGCCTCAAGGCGATCGTCACCGAGCGCGACCCAGGCGACTGGGTCGACGACCAGCTCGCAGATATCCGTTCCAAAGCAGAAGCCAACGAGGCCGCCACCACCTGAGCGGCGAGCAGCTCAGGCCGACTACGGCCAGCCGAACTGACGCGCAGGAGCGGCCGCTGCAGAGATCGGCCGAGCCGGCTGCGACGTTGGAGCTGGCTGCACCGCTGCTTGTGGCGACGGGGCAGCTAGCGGCTTCGGTGGCCGCCTCTTCTTCCCCGCCGCCCGGCGCTTCGGTCGAGACTTTGAGCCACCGCTGGTGCGTCTTGGCCGATCGCGCGGTTCTTTGGCCAGCGCTTCGCTCGGCACAGCCGTCGGCACGGGCGCCGGCGCTTCAACCAAGGGCTGAGGCGTAGGGTCGGGAATTGGTGGTGGCTGCTGGCGCAGCCGCGGCAAGCCAAAGACGAGCGCAATTAGCGCCAGGGCAGCGGCCAGCTGAAGCGGCGTTCGCAGCGTTGGTGGTATCCGGCGACGGGCGATAACCCCCTTAGCTACAGGCCCGAAAGCTTCACCCCCTGCTATCGTCGCGAGCCGAATGGTGGCCCCTGCTCCAACCTACGATCTGATGCTGATGCTCGACCCTAAGGCCGAGCAGGCGACGCGTACGAAAATTCGTAGCGACGTCAAAGCGATGATCGAGCAAGGCGGCTCAATCATTGGCGATCACGATTACGGCAATCGCAAGATGGCCTTCGAGATCAACCATGAGGCCAACGCCGAGTACGACCTAGTTCAGTTCCATGGGCCAAATAGCGTGCTAGAGCAGCTGCAGCGCACGCTCCGCATCACCGACGGCGTGACCCGCTTCCGGATCATCAAGCTGCGCGCAGGCGTCGGCGATCCCCCCGATCTGCGCCAAGAAGCGCCGCCTGCGGTGGCTGAAGTAGTCGCTGAGGTAGAGGTCGCTGCTGAGGCCGTGGAAGCCGCTGTGATCGAAGAAGCTGCTGAAGAAGCAGTGATCGAGGCAGTCGTTGAAGAGGCAGTAGCTGAAGAGATCGTCGAAGAGGCGATCGCTGAAGTCGCCGTCGAAGAGGCAGTCGCAGAGGCCGAAGCCTCCGACGCCCCGCCAGCCGCCTAAACAGCGCTGTCAGATTTACGAATCGCAACGCGACCGTAAAACAAGTGCGCAAATTGCGGCTTGATCGCTAACCGTCGCCGAGCCGCGCTTTAGACTCGCGGCACTAAACGAATGAAACTGATCCGGGCGTTTTGGGCGCCCAGTGAAAGGACCGACTCTTATGGCCGCTTCAAATATCAACCGCGTGATCATCACCGGAAACCTGACCTCCGATCCTGAACTGCGGGCTCTGCCAAGCGGCAATTCGGTCTGCAAGCTTCGCGTCGCCTGCAACACGCGGCGCAAGGACAGCGCATCCGGCGAATGGGTCGACAAGCCGAACTACTTCGACGTAACCGTCTGGGGCGCCCAAGGTGAAAACTGCGCCAAGTACCTCGCCAAGGGTCGCGGCGTCGCGGTCGACGGACGGCTCGAGTGGCGCGAGTGGGAGACGCCTGAGGGCAACAAGCGCCAGGCAGTCGACATCATCGCCGACAGCGTTCAGTTCCTCAGCGGGCCGCGCGATGACGCAGCCGGCGGACAGGGTGGCTTCACGCCGGCCTCCGACGTGCCGACCGACACCAGCGACTTCGCTACCGCTCCTGCCGGTGCTCCGGCAGCTGCTGGCGAAGACGACATCCCGTTCTAGCCTCGCGGCAGACTGAGTAAATAGCGCTGAAGCGCTACTCTTTGGCTCGCAGCAGCGTTTTTTCACGCTGCCGGCGGAAACTGTGTTCCAGCGCGCGCCGATCGGCGCGCGTTTCCACGAAGAACGAGAGTCAGAGACAGCTCAGTGGCTAAGAAGAAAGAAACCAACTCAGCACGCCGTAAGGACAAGAAGGGCGGCCCAATCAGCGGTCGTCGCAAGTCCTGCGCCTGCTGCAAGGACAAGATCGTCCACATCGATTACAAAGACGTACCGATGCTCAAGCGCTTTACCTCCGAGCGCGGCAAGATTCGCTCGCGTGGAATGACGGGCCTCTGCCGCCGTCACCAGACGCAGCTGGCCGAAGCCGTCAAGCGCTCACGCGAGCTGGCATTGATCCCTTACGCCGGTGAGCCGGCCAACGAAGGCACACGCCCACGCCGCGGCCGTGACCGCGACCGGGACCGCGACTAATGCCTGAGGCAATTCTGCTCAAGGACGTTGACAACCTTGGCCACAAGGGCTCGCTGGTTGTCGTCTCGAAGGGCTACCTGCGCAACTACCTGCTGCCGCGCAAACTGGCTCAGGCCGCAACCGCCTCATCTATCGCCGCCGCCGAAATCGCTTACGCAGCTGCCGCCGCTGAGCGCGCCCAAGCCGCGAACGACTCGCAGGAGCTCGCCGACCTGCTCAGCGCTACGACGCTGACGATCACGGCCCCGGCCGGAGAAGACGGCCGCCTCTTCGGCTCGGTCACTCCACAAGACATCGCCGACGCAATTCTTGAAGCACGAGCAGTTGAGATCGACAAGCGCAAAATCCACCTCGCCGCGCCGATCAAAGAGATCGGCTCGCACAGCGTTGAGATCGATCTGGCCGTCGGCATCAAAGCCACGGTCACGACGATCGTCGCCGAGCAGTAACCGTCGCGCACGCCGCTAGTAGCGGCTTTGAAACAACTTGCCGCCAATTGCGGCAAGAGCGTGTGCACAACACCCGATCGCGTTGGTAGCTTCGAACGGTAATGGCAACGACCGCTCAGCCACACGGGTCACCGACCGATCCGCAGGCCACGCTACCGCCCCACTCGATCGAATCCGAGCAGGCGATCCTTGGCGCAATCATTCTCTCCGAGAAGGCTCACTACGCCTACGTCGTTGAGGAGGAGATAACGGCCGCAGACTTCTACCGCGCCCGTCACCGCGTGATCTTCGAGGCTCTGCTGGGACTCTTCGACCGTGGCAGCGAGATCGACGTTCTCAGCGTCACGGAAGAGCTCAAGTCGGTTGGCAAGCTGGAGGAGGCCGGCGGAGAAGAGGCGATTCAGGCGCTCGTCACGGCCGTGCCGGCGGTCGGCAACCTACGCCGCTACGCCGAGATCGTTCGCGAAACGGCGCACCTGAGGCGACTGCTCGACACCTCCTACCGAATTCAGTCCAGCGTCTACACCCGCGACGGCGACCCGCAGCAGATCGTCGACGAGGCCGAGCGCTCGATCCTTGAGATCCGAATGGGCGACGGCGGTCAAGACTTCCGCGCCGTCGGCGACGTTCTCCACCAAGAGCTCCAACGCTGGGACGACCTCGCCAAGCGCGGTGAGTCGATCACAGGGATCCCCTCCGGCTTTGCCGACCTTGATCAGATCACCGGTGGCTTCCAGCCAGGCAACTTGATCATCATCGCCGCACGCCCATCGATGGGTAAGTCGGCGCTGGTCACGAACATCGCTGAGAACGTCGCGCTCGATAAGAAGAACCCGCGCCCGGTAGCGCTCTTCTCGCTCGAGATGTCAGAGGGCGAGCTAGCCCAGCGCTTCATCGCCTCACAGGCGACAATCAAAGGCGATGACCTGCGCAAAGGCCGCGTCCGCGACGAGAAGTGGCAGCGCGTGCTGAAGGTCGCCGGCGAGTACGAAAACTCGAAGCTCTACGTCGACGATTCCTCCGACATCGGCCTACTCGACATCCGCGCCAAGGCGCGCCGCCTCCATCAGAGCCTGCGCGACGAGGGTGGCCTTGGGCTAATAATCATCGACTACCTGCAGCTAATGCGCGCCGACGGCCGCTACGACAATCGCGTTCAGCAGGTCGGCGAGATGAGCCGTGGACTGAAGATCCTCGCGCGTGAGCTGAAGGTCCCGGTTATCGCGCTCTCGCAGCTATCGCGTGGAGTCGAGTCGCGGCCCGACAAACGGCCGATGCTCTCGGACCTGCGCGAATCGGGACAGATCGAGCAGGACGCCGACCTCGTGATGTTCATCTATCGCGATGAGTACTACAACAAAGAGAACTCAGAGAAGCCGGGCGTCGGCGAGCTAATCATCGGCAAGCACCGCAACGGCGCGCTTGGAATGGTCGAGCTGACCTTCCAGCACGAGTACCCGCGCTTCCGCAACATTGCGCTGGACGCGGCGTGAGCGGCTACGCCTGTAGCGACTGCGAGGACTCCGGCTGGCTCGACACGCCGGATGGCAACGCCGTCGTCGCCTGTCACTGCCGCGAGCAGCTGCTGGCATCAAGGCGCTCGCGCTCGCTTTCGGCCGTGATTCCAAGCCGCTACCGCGGCGCATCATTCGACCGCCCGCCGATCAGCTCGATGCCCTCGGCGCAGGTCGAGCTCGTCAAAAGCTACGTCCGCCAGCTCGACCAGCGGCTCGCCGAAGGGCGCGGACTCTGGTTTTTCGGTGGCGTGGGGACCGGCAAGACAACGCTGGCGATGCTCGTCTCGCAGTCCGCAATCGACGCCCGCCGCGGCGTCGCTATCTACTCGCTGCCGCGGCTGCTGGCGGAGATCCGCAGCACCTTCGAAGATGACGCCGAGGGCGGCTACGTCGATCTGCTCGACCGCCTTGCAGAGATCGACCTTCTCCAGATCGATGATCTTGGCGCCGAAAAGACCAGCGCCTGGGTCCTCGAGCAGCTCTATTCGATCGTCAACGCCCGCTACGAGGCGCAGCGCTCGATCATCGTCACGACAAATCTTGAGCGCGACGAGCTCGCCTTGCAGATCGGCGAGCGGACAGTTTCGAGGCTCGAAGAGATGTGTGAACTCTGCCCACTCTTCGGTCAAGACCAGCGTCGTTTTGAGGCCGTCGACATGCGCGACAAGGACCAACCGCCAGCGCCAGACCTGCGTTTGGCCTAGCGGCTCGTAGACTCCTTCGCTGATGCCAGGGATCGTTGTAGTCGGCGCCCAGTGGGGCGATGAAGGAAAAGGGAAGATCGTCGATCTTCTGGCGGAGCGTGCGCAGATCGTTGCCCGCTTCCAAGGCGGCAACAACGCCGGCCACACAATCGTCCGCGGCGACGACGTCTGGAAGTTCCACCTGATCCCCTCCGGGATCCTCTACCCCGGCACGCTCTGCATGATCGGCAACGGCGTTGTCGTCGATCCAGGCGTGTTGACGGGCGAGCTCGACGGGCTGCGCGAGCGCGGCGTTGACGTCAGCAACTTCCGCCTCAGCGCCAACGCTCACCTGATCATGCCCTACCACCTGATGCTCGACAAAGCTGGCGAGGCTCGGCTCGGCAAGCTCGAAATTGGCACAACGCGGCGCGGCATCGGCCCCTGTTACGCCGACAAGGCGCTGCGGCTTGGGATTCGTGTTCAGGACATGCTCGACGAGAAGATCCTCAAGCAGAAGGTGATGGCGGCGCTGGAACCGAAGCGGCTCCAGCTAAGGGAATTTGAACGCGACCCGGCGCTCGACCTGCAGACGATCACCGAGCAGTACCTGCTCTACGGCAAGCGGCTCGAGCAGTTCATCGCCGACACAACAACGCTGATCCACGAAGCGCTCGAGGCCGACGAGCTGGTGATCTTTGAGGGAGCGCAAGGCGCGCTGCTCGACATCGACCACGGCACCTACCCGTTCGTCACCTCCTCAAACCCGATCGCTGGTGCGGCCTGCACCGGCGCCGGCGTTGGGCCAAAGGACATCGACGAGGTTTGGGGAATCGCCAAGGCCTACGCCACGCGCGTTGGCTCGGGACCTTTCCCAACCGAGCTCGAAGATGAGGTTGGCGAGCGGATCCGCACTGCCGGAGGAGAGTTTGGAACGACTACCGGCAGGCCGCGGCGGACCGGTTGGATCGATCTCGTCGCGCTCCGTTACGCAGCGCGGATCAACGGGCTGACGGCTCTCGCGATCACGAAGCTCGATGTTCTAAGCGGCTTTGAGACGCTGCCGCTCTGCACCGCATACGTCGGCGACGATGAGAGCGACGGAGCCGAGTTCACGAGCTTCCCATACCACCAGTCGGTGCTCCACCACGTTGGCGCGAAGTACACCGAGATGCCGGGATGGAGTGAGGACATCAGCGCGGCGCGCAGCGAGGACGAGCTGCCCGAAGCTGTGACGAACTACCTCAACTTCATCGAAGAGTTCGTCGGTGTGCCGGTGATCATGGTTGGCGTTGGCCCCGGCCACGACCAGATCATCTGGCGCGGCGATAACGGCCCGCCGGCCGCTTAGCGCTCGCGCGCGGGAACGCCAACGACGAGCGCGCCGTCGGCGACGTCAGCGCTGACGACTGCGCCGGCTGCAACGAGCGCCTTCTCGCCGATCCGCACCCCCGGGAGGAGAACGGCGCCAGCCCCAATACGGCAGCCCCGGCAGAGCGTCGGGCCGTCGAGCTGACCATCTAGTTCGCCGATCAGGCGATCGTTGGTTGTTATCGCACCGGGACCGATGAAGACCTCGTCCTCGATCACCGTTCCGGCAGTGACGTAGACCGAGCTTTGAATCGAAACGTGGTCGCCGATCACGACGTCGGGGTCAACGCCGCTGGCTCGGCCGATCACGCTCTGCTCACCGATAACGGCGCGCTCACGGATGTAGGCCTGGTCGCCGATGATCGTGCCCTCGCCAATAGTTGACCCGGCGAAAATGATCGCGCCGGAACAGATCCGTGCCCCGGCGCCGATCGTCAGTGCGCCCGGCGCCTCGCCCTGGGTGGCGGAGCTGGCGCTCAGCAGCGGCAGCTTGCCTAGCACGACGTTGTCCTGAATCACGACGCCTGCGCCGATCACGACGTCCTCGTGGATCACGACATTGGCGCCAAATACGACGTCGTCGGCTACTGAGGCTGATTTTGCGACGAGCGGCTCGCTTGCAGGGTGATCGTCCACGGCCGATACCCTAACGGCGTCGTGGGTGACGCCAACAACAAACCGACCATGCACGGAGCCGTCTTGGGGCTGGGGATGATCGGCCGCCATCACGCCAGGCTGCTGCAGGACACGCCTCAGGTGGCCTTTGCCGGTGCCGTTGATCCGGCCGGTGACACTCACTCTGCGGTAAGCGACCCGGCGCTGGTCTTCAGCTCGGTCGCCGAACTTCTTGCCGCTGGGCCACTCGACTTCGCGATCATCGCCGTCCCGACTGAAGAGCACGTCGCTGCCGTGCGCGAAGTGACTGCCGGCGGAGCGAGCGTGCTGGTCGAGAAGCCGATTGCCGCCAGCGCCGCCGCCGGACGCGAGTTGATCGAGATTGTCGAGGCGGCGGGAGTTCACGGCGCCGTTGGCCATGTCGAGCGCTGCAACCCGGCGCTGATCGAACTGCGCCAGCGCGTCAACGACGGCCAACTTGGTGAGCTATTCCTGATCGCGACCGAGCGCGTCGGCCCGTTCCCCGATCGCATTCGCGACGTCGGCGTAGTCAAAGACCTCGCAACGCACGACCTCGATCTCGTCCGCTGGCTCGGCGGCTCGCCGATCGCTTCGCTCTCCGGGCAGACTCAGAACCGGATGGGTCGACCGCACGAGGATCTCGTTCTAATCAGTGGAGCGCTTACCAGCGGCGTCAGCTTTAACTCGATCGTCGACTGGCTCTCACCGACAAAGGTGCGCCGCACGCGCGTGCTGGGCGAGCGCGGGATGCTCGTCGCCGACACGCTGACCGCCGACTTGACCTTCTACGAGAACGGCGCCGTCGGAAGTGAGTGGGGAGCGACGCAGTCGCTGCGCGGCGTCAGTGAAGGTGACGTGACGCGCTACGCAATTGCCCGCCGCGAGCCGCTACGAGTGCAGCTCGACCGCTTCCTTGAGCTGCTCGGTGGCTCGGCCGACTCGCAGGTCGTGACCCTGGCCGAAGGGCTCGAGACGCTCGCCAGCGCGGAGGCCGTGCTCGAGAGCGCCGACAGCGGGATCACGGTCACACCGAACGCCGCGGGCGTCTGATGCAGGTCGTCGTCGTTGCGCTGGGCAAGATCGGGCTGCCCCTCGCTGTGCAGATCGCGCGCAGCGGCCACAGCGTCGTCGGCTGCGACATCAACCCGCAAGTCGTTGAGCTGGTCAACCGCGCTGAGCCGCCGTTCCCAGGTGAAGCCGGACTAGAGCAGGCGCTGGCTGAAGTGATCGCCAGCGGCGCGCTGCGCGCCCAGCTCGATACCACCGCCGCCGTCGCTGAGGGCCCCGACCTCGTCGTCACCGTTCCACCACTGGCCGTTGACGCGAACGCCAAGCCTGACTGGGGCGCGCTCGACGCAGCGGTAGCTGCGATCGGCGCTGGCCTGCAAGCGGGCACGACGGTCGCAATCGAGACGACACTCCCGGTCGGCACGACGCGCGGCCGCATCTCAGTCGCGCTCGAAGCCGCGAGCGGGCTCAAAGCCGAGCAGGACTTCTTCACCGTCTTCAGCCCCGAGCGCGTCTTTAGCGGCCGCATCTTCGCCGACCTCGCTAAATACCCAAAGCTCGTCGGCGGGCTCAGCGAAGCCGGCGAGGCGCGCGGAGTCGAGCTTTACGGCTCATTCCTCGAGGCCGAGGTCTGGCCGATCGGATCGGCCGAAGCGGCAGAGATGGTCAAGCTCGCCGAAACGACCTACCGCGACATCAACATCGCTTTCGCCAACGAGCTGGCGCGCTTCGCCGACCGCGAAGGAATCGACGTTGAGCGCGTGATTGAAGCGGCCAACAGTCAGCCCTTCAGCCACATTCACAGCCCTGGAATAGCCGTCGGCGGCCACTGCATCCCGGTCTACCCGCGCTTCTACCTCGAAGGCGACCCCGATGCGGCGCTCCCAGCCGCCGCAAGGGCCGTAAACGACGCGATGCCTGCCTACGCCGCGCAGAGGCTGGAGAAGGCGCTTGACGGCCTTGAGGGCGCCCGCGTATTGGTCTTGGGCGCCGCTTATCGCGGCGGCGTCAAGGAAACGGCCTTCAGCGGCGTCTTTGGCACGGCCGCAGCGCTGGAAGCGCTCGGCGCCAAGGCGCTCGTCAGCGACCCGCTCTACAGCGACGATGAGCTGGCGGCGCTGGGACTAACGCCCTGGGATCGCGAGCCGATTGACGCTGCGATCGTCCAAGCCGACCACGCCGAGTACGCGCAGCTCAGCGCCGCCGATCTACCCGGCGTTCGCGTCGTCCTCGACGGGCGCGAGATCATCGACGCCGCCGCCTTCGCCGCTGCCGGCGTAACCGTTGAACGGATCGGGCGACCGAGTACTACGCCGCCAGCGAGCTGATCGCCGCGACAACTGCGTCGGCCGCATGGCCGTCGCCGTAACAATCCGGCCGCTCGCCGCTGGGCGCCAGTTCGAGCGCCGCAATCGCCGCCGCCGCGTCAAGATCAACGAGCGAGTTCCAGCCTGAGTGAACGGTCTCGGTCCACTCCGTCGTGTCGCGCATCGTGACGCACTGAACGCCGGCAAGATAAGCCTCCTTCTGCGCGCCACCGGAATCGGTCAAGACGGCGCGGGCGTTCAGCAGCAAAGCCGTGAAGTCGAGGTAGCCGAGCGGCGGCAGGACGCGCACGCCGCCACCTTCCAACGTCGCCAATAGTCCCGCCGACTCGAGTCGCGCGCGCGTGCGCGGATGGAGCGGCAGCACGACCGGGCCGGGGACGGCGAGCAGCAGCTCGGTCAGCAGCGCGAGCCGCGCCGGATCGTCAACGTTGGCGGCGCGGTGCGCGGTCGCGAGAAGGTATTCGCCGGCCGCCACGCCCGCCACATCAAGCGCGGCCAAGTTGGCCGCCGCCCGCGGCCGCATCAGCTCGGCAACGTCAACCATCACGTCGCCAACCAGTAGCGCCCGCGTTCCTAGCCCTTCATTCTGAAGATTTGCCAGCGCAACCTGCGACGGGCAGAGCAGCAGCTCGGAACAGTGGTCGGTGAGAATTCGGTTCAGCTCCTCGGGCATCGTTCGATCGAACGAGCGCATTCCAGCCTCGACGTGAACGACGGGAATATTTGCCTGCGCGGCCGTCAGCGCGCCGGCCAGCGTCGAGTTGGTGTCGCCGTAGACGAGCACCGCATCGGGCTGCTGCTCGGCCAGCAGCGGCGCCAGCGCAGCGATCATCCGCGCCGTCTGCTCACTGTTGCTGCCGCCGGAGATCTCGAGCTGGATCTCTGGTCGTGGCACCCCCAGCTCTTCGATGAAGATCGTTGAGAGCTCGTCGTCGTAGTGTTGGCCGGTGTGAACCAGCAGCTCTTCGTGGGCGGCGCGCAGCGGCCCGGAGACTGCGGCGGCCTTGATGAACTGCGGACGGTTGCCGATTACCGTTACGAGCTTCACGCCGGTTGACCGACCGCCTCGGCGATCGTCGCCCGCAGAACCTTCTCAACGGCAGCCGAGAGTGGGCCCGGTGCTTCGATCTGGTGATCATCGATCGCTGAGACAGGATGCACCTCGCGCAGCGTCGAAGCGAGGAAGGCCTCCTTGATCTGCGGAATCTGGTCAACCGAGATCGACTCCTCCTCGACGAGACCGGTCTTCAGCAGCACGGCGCGAGTGATCGAGTCGAGCACGCGGTCACTAAGCGGCGGCGTGATTAGCCGCTCGCCGTCGAGCGACGCGACAAAGCTCTGGCGCGGGCCTTCGAGCACCGTTCCGTCCTCCGTCACCAGCAAAGCCTCGCTGGCGCCGCGGTCGACAGCGATCCGCGTCGCCAACATGTTGGCCGCGTACGAAAGCGACTTGACCCCGTCGAGCAGGATCGTTGACGCATAGGGAAGTGTCGTCAGCGTGATCGAAGGTGGGATCGGCGGCAGCGCCTCAATGAAGCCCAGCCGCGTGCCCGATCCAGTCGAAACGAGGCGCAGACAGCCGTCATGGCCGGGTGCGGCTTCGAGCAAGGCGGCAGTCTCGGCCTCGATTGCGGCGCGATCAAATTGAATCATCAGCTTCGTCGCCGAGCGCTCCATCCGCTCGAAGTGCTGCTCGAGCGCAAACGGAACACCGTTGTAGACGCGAATCACTTCGAAGACGCCGTCGCCGCGCAAGAGACCAACGTCGTTGGCCGGCACGAGCGCGTCTTCGGTTTCGATGATCTGACCGTTCAGGGAGGCAAGCATCGCGCTGATTCTGCCATACCGCTGGGCAAAGACCTATGCCCCCGCCAGGAATCGAACCTGGAACCTTCGGATTAAGAGTCCGCTGCTCTGCCAGTTGAGCTACAGGGGCGTATCGGCGGCGAAGTTTAGCCGCTGGCGCTCAGCCGCCGAGACCTGGCGCGCCCTGCGACTGCTGCTGGGCGGCCTGAGCCTGTGCGCTATCGATCTGTGTTCGCTGCGTTGCCAGCTGAGCGGCGACCAGTTTGCGCCGGTTAGCCGGCGTCAGCTCGAGCGCGCGTTGCTCGGCGATCTTGCTCTCGCGCTTGTCGCCAGCAAGGTAGGCAAGGACTGCGAGCTGCGAGTAGAGCGCTGCGCTAGCTCCACGACCTTCGATCACGACCTTCAGCGCCGCCGCCGATTTCACCGGCTGGTTGAGGCCGCCGGGGCCGTAAGCGTTGACCATCAAGGAGGCGACGCGGTCATCGGGCTTCTTGGGCTCCAGCGCCAAGTACTTCTGCCAGCTGGTAGCTCCCTTCTCCAGCTCGGCCTTGCCGGCCGCGTTGTAGCTCTGCGTGTTCTGGTCGTAGCCGATGATTGAGGCCTGCTGAACTTGGGCCTTCGTCAGCGCTGCCCACGACGCTTGATCCTTTGGATCGGTCGTGACCTTCTTCGTCAAGTCCTTTACCTGATCGCTGTAGATGCTCGTGTCCGAGCCGCCACCCGAACCGGTGAAGGCGTCGACGAGGCCGCCTGAGGTTGCTCCACCGATGCCGAAGGCGACGAGGCCGAGGCCAAGCAAGAGCGCAAGGCCGCCATAAACAATCTTGACCGTCCGGCGACGGCCTTTTCCTCGAAGATCAAAGAGCATCAGTTCAGGATACGGTGGTCTGGTCGTGCTCGGCGTCAGCACCCTGATCGTCGGCCTGATCAGCGGCCAGCAGCTCCTGCTCGTCGTCCTCGTCCCACCACTCTTCCCAGCGGCTAGTGATCGTGCCGCCGCGCGGCCTAAATATGTAGGCCAGGCCAATACTCAGCTCGTAAAGCACGACCAGCGGCAGCATCGTCACGAGCATCGTCACGGGGTCGGGAGTTGGAGTCGCGACGGCGGCGACGATCGAAATCCCGAGGATCACGTAGCCCTGCCGCTTCCAGAGCGTTCGCGCGTCAACGACGCCGGTTCGAGTTAAGACCAGTACGCCAACCGGAATCTGGAAGACGAGCCCCATTAAGGCTAAGAAGAGGACGACGAAGCGGTAGTAGTCGCGCGCCTGTATTTGAATGTCAAATTCGCCGCTGTTGTAGTTCTGGAGGAAGTTCACCGCTCGCGGCAGCGCGCCGTAATAGCCGAATAGGACTCCGGCCGCGAACAGCAGCGGGATCAGCGCCATCATCGGAATCACAATCTTGCGCTCTTTTGGATCAAAGGCCGGCAAGATGAAGGCGTAGATCTGCCAAAGAATGAACGGCAAGGCCAACAGCAAGGCGGCGTAAGCGGCGACCGTGAAGGTCGCTACAAACGGCTCGGCGACGCCAAGCGTTAGCGGCCTGCGCCCGCGGTCGGTAGGTACCGCCTTGGTTGCCAGCGCCGTTGCCGCGGAAGCCTTCGCGAGCTGCTCGCGGGCGCGCTCCGCTTGGAGCTTGGTCGCGGCGCTGACGCCGGACTCTGCGGCGAGCGAATCAAGTGATCTGCTCGTGCTTTGGAGCGCCGGTGCGAGCTGCTTGAGCATCGTTTCGAGCGCCTGATCGAAACGCTGGCTCTGCTGCAGCGAATCCTCCCCACCGCTGCGTTGCGCGTCAGCCAGTGGCTGATTGACGATCTTGAGAATCGCGTGGTTCTGCCAGTAACAGAAGGCAAAGCAACCAACCAACACGGCGATGCTGATGATCAGCCGCGAGCGCAGCTCGTCGAGATGGTCGACGATGCTAATCCGCTGTTCATGGCCGATCGGCCGGACAGCCGGCATAGCGGGCCTTAAGCGTCGCCGCGCGGCTGCTTCTCGGGCGCGGCGCTCGGCTCGCCGGCGGGCGTCTTATCGGCCGCGGCAGGATCGATCTTTGCTGGCTCATCGTCGGAGTCATCGCCGCCACGGCCGGTGACCGAATCCTTGAATTCGCGCATCCCGGTACCGAGGTTGCGCCCCAATCCGGGCAGCTTCTTCGGGCCGACGATCAAAAGCACGATCAGCAGCACAACGCCGATTTCCAAGGGTCCGATAGGAGGCATCGCTACATCGTACCCGTGCGCTGGAAATCTGGTGCAGCTTTGCGCACCTTTTCGCCTGGCGCTGTGTTTTAGGTCTCAGAGCAAGGACAGAAAGAGCGGCAGACTGAAAGCCAATGCGAAACTCAGACACCCCCAAGAGCGAAGTTCGATCGATCACCCTGCCCTCCGGGCGCCAGGTCGAGATCAGCTACCTAGACGGCGAAGCGGTCTCGCTCGCCGACCAGGGCTTGGAAATCGTCGAGATTGAAACCGATCTGCAAGAGAGCGTCGATCAGCTACTCAACTGCGGCCAGTGCGGTTGCGAAACGGTTCAGCCGGTCGAATGGGATGGCTACGGCCCGCGCCACTGGAAGATCGAGCTGCGCTGCCCGAACTGCGAGGCGCGCTGCACGACGGTCGTTGAGGATGACGTCGCCGAACTTTGCGACCGCGCCCACCAGCGCGGCGCCGACGCGCTCGAGCTGACGCTAACGCAGCTCACCGCCGAGAACGCTGAGCGCGACATCGAGCGGCTGCGCTTCGCGCTAGAGAACAACCACCTGCTGCCCGAAGACTTTTAAGAGCACTCAGCTGTAACGCGCGACGACGCTGTCGGCGACGAGCTCAAGCGAGCGGCGGCGGCGATCATCGAGTTCGATCGGTAGCGCCTGCTTTGCTTGATCGACAAGAGCCAAGGCATAGGCGCGCGACTCTTCGAGCGCTCCAGTGGCAGCGATCTGATTGCAGAGCGACTCGGCCTCACCAGCGCCGCTCAGCGAGCGCAGGTCGAGCGCGGCGACGGCGGGATCTTTTTCGCGCGCAATAATCAGTGGCAGCGTGACGGTGCCGTCGAGCAGGTCGGTGCCACGCTGCTTACCGGTCCGTTCGGCTGGCCCGCTTACGTCGAGAACATCGTCAAGCACTTGAAAGGCAACCCCGATCCTGCGGCCAAAGCTCGCCAATTGGAGATCCTCTTCAGCGGTGATCGTGGCGGCGATCGCGCAGGCTGCTTCAAAGAGGCGCGCTGTCTTCAGTTCGCAGCGTTCTAAATAGCGCTCGAGCTTGACGGCGCTGTTCCAACTATCGGCCCGTTGCAACAGCTCACCGCGCGCCAGCGCCGAGCAGGCGTCGCTGAGCAGCCGAACCGCTTCCGCGTCGCCGCTCTCAGTGATCAACCGAAAGGCACGAGCGAAGAGCAGATCGCCGGTCGAGATCGCCGCTTCGCGGCCGGCGAGTGAAACGACGGTCGGCTTGCCGCGGCGCAGATCGGCCTGGTCGAGCACGTCGTCATGGACCAGCGTGGCGCTGTGGATAAGTTCGATCGCCGCGCCGGCGCGAATTAGGGCATCACGCTGCGACTCGCCCTGCGGCGGCCCAGCGCAAAGCAGCAAGAGCAGCGGGCGCAGACGCTTGCCCCCGGCCGCGATCGTCGCCTCGCCAAACTGCTGCAACGGAGCGCCATAGCCGACAGCCTCGCTCTGCAGCCGCTCTTCAATCTCCTTAAGCAGCGCTGGGATGTGCTCGCCGCCGGCGATCACCAGCTCGCCGGTGTGCGGCGCCGCGTCTTCCATCAGGCGCCCGCTTTAGTCCCCGAATGGATCGCGATGATCCCGCCCGCCGTCAGCAGGTAGGAAACCTCTTCGAGCCCGGCTTCGCTTAGCCGCATCGCGAGCGTTCGCGCGTCGGGAAAGCGGCGCACCGAACTGGGTAGGTAGCTGTAAGCCTCAGGATCACCAGCAAAGCGGCCGATCAGCGGCACCAGTCGGTCGAACCAGAGGCGGAAGAAGGTTGAGAGTGGCGGCCGCGTTGGTGTTGTGATTTCAAGCACGACAACGCGGCCGCCGGGGCGCGTCACGCGCACCATCTCGGCGAGCCCGGCGTCAAGATCGGAGAAGTTGCGGGCGCCAAAACCGACCGTTACAGCGTCAAAGCGACCCTCCTCGTAGGGGAGCGCCAAGGCGTTGGCCTGCTGCCATTCCAGTTGCGGCGCTTTGACCCGCGCGCGGTCGAGCATCTGCTCCGAGAAATCGGAGCCAATCACACTGCCTCCGGCGCCGACGCGAGTAGACAGCTCGATCGCGAGGTCACCGGTACCACTGGCGACGTCAAGAACGTCGTTACCTGGCCCAACCCGCGCGAGGTCGGCGGCTCGGCGGCGCCAGCGATGGTGCAGCCCGGCCGTCATCAGCGAATTCATCAGGTCGTAGACGCCGGCGATGCGATCGAACATCGCTTCTACCTGTGGCTCTTCGAGTGTGCCGCTAGCGCCAGCGTTGGCCACAGTCGCTCGCTACTTCAGCGCAGCGAGGAAGCCGACCATCTGGGCAAACTGCTCCGGTGACTCCTCGCTAAGCGCTGAGAAGGAAGGCATCGGTGCCGATGGATTGAGCAACGTTCGCTGGATTGCCTGAGCTGGCAAGCGGGCGCCGATCTTCGTCAGCGCAGGCCCTGGCCCCGAGTTCCCATTCTCGCCAAACTGGTGGCAGGCGGCACAACCCGACTGGGCGACGACTTGGCTACCGGCCTTGAAGTTGGTGACAGCTTCGGGGCCCTGCGAAGCAATGTTGGTCGGGATCGGAATGTCGATCTGCGTCGGCGGGCCGGCCGAAGCGCCGAGGTAAGTCAGGTAACCCATCGCGCAGACAACGAAGATGCCGGCCGTCGTCGCGATTGGACGGCGCTCTGGCCGGCGCTCCGCGCCACGGTCATAGAACGGCAGCAGAAAGAGCAAGATCAGGCAGATTGTCGGCACACCGATTGTTGCCAGCGGCACAAGTGCCGGCGCCTTAATGACCTTCAGTAGCTCAAAGAGGAAGAAGAAGTACCACTCTGGACGCGGTGTGTAAGTGGTCGATGTTGGATCGGCCTTGGGGCCTAGCTCGGCGCCGAGCACGATCGCCATCGCAACGATTACTGCCATTACGACGACCGCCATCGCACTGTCCTTGGCGACGGCGTAAGGGAAGAATGGCTTGCCTTGGCTCTTCAGCGTGCCGTAATCGCGCAAATACTGTTCTTTTTGCTTCTTGTTCATTAGCCGACCGTGACCTTCTCTTCGCTCAGTTCCTCAGATGGCTTGGCCTTAACCCACGGCGGCGCCGTCGTGCCGAGCTTGGCTACGAGGTAAAGGTGGAAGCCCATCAGCGCGGCGATTGCGCCAGGAACCATCAGCATGTGGATCGCGTAGAAGCGCGAGAGCGTCGTCGCGCCGAAGTAGGGGCCGGCGCGGAGGAACTCGGAGAGGTATGGGCCGACCAGCGGGCCGGTGCCATTGATGTTGACGCCGACGATCGTGGCCCAGTAGGAGCGCTGATCAAACGGCAGCAGATAGCCGCTGAAAGACATTGTCATCGTCATCACCAGCAGCGCGACGCCGATTACCCAGTTCAACTCACGCGGGTACTTGTAGGCCCCGAAGAAGAAGGTGCGAGCCATGTGCAGGAAGATCAGAATCACCATCACCGACGAGCCCCAGCGATGCATACCGTGGACGAACTCGCCGAGGAAGACTTCGTTATTGATGTACTGAATCGACGCGTAGGCGCGGGTCGCCGAAGGGTCGTAGTACATCGCCAAGAAGACACCCGTAACAGCCTGCGAGAGAAAGGCGAACATCGTCGAAGAGCCGAGTGTGTAGAACCAGTTAGTGCCCTTGGGCACCTTGCGGAACATCGCCCAGCGCAATCCGCCTGAGAGCGAGGTGCGCTCATCGATCCAGTCGACCGCTGATGCGCCGGCCTCTCCAGCGTGGCCTAGCCCGCCGCTGGGGCCGTAATCCTTGCCGGGGCGTTTCGGCGATGAGAGCGGGTTGCTGGGGGCGGCAGGAAGTTTCAGTTTGGCCATCGCTTAACTCGTCCCCTTAATCTTCCGCATCGATGGACGGGATGGGTAGAGGTATTGGCCGACGCCATCGAGCGGCTCACCTGGGTCACGCGGCGAGAAGCGGCGAAGTTCGCTGTTGACTGAAAAGCGCGGCCCAATCACGACGGCGTCGCCCTCAAGCTGCGTGTAGAAGCGGTCGAGCGGGCGCACCGGCGGGCCGCCGGAGACCTTGCCGACGATGTCATAAACGCCACCATGGCAGGGGCAGATGAAGCGCTGGGCGGCAGCGGTGAAACGAACGGGGCAACCGAGGTGCATGCAGAGCGTCGAAATCGCGATGTACTTGTTGTATTCATCGCGCGGCTCGGTATCGAGCGCGGGGTTGTACTTGCGAATGTAAACCGTTGACTTACCGGCGTCACCGATTCCTTCGACCAGCGTGATCGTGCGCGGCACGTAGCTCTCATCGTTGAACTCGTCGATCTTGCCAACCGACTGCCAAGGCTGGTCTTGCTTCTCGAAGATCGGCCCCATCGCGAAGCCAAGCGTCGGCAAGATAAAGGCAGCTGCGGCTACGCCACCGGCGGCTTGGCCGGCAACGACCATCGCGCGGCGGCGCGTGACCGTCTCCCCCTCGAAGGCGCCGGGGATCTTGCGGTCTAGGGTGTACTTGCTCTTGGGTTGTTTTTGATCGGCCATGGTTGCTAGAGCGCAGATTGTGATCGCGCACCATCCTAAAGATTACTGTCGATCAATAGTACGGCGACGGCCGCCTGAAAGCCTCTGTAACCAGCGCTCTTATGCCAGGTCGGCGCGGAGCTGGCGCGCAGCAACTGCCAGCCCAGCCGCAGCGGCAGCAGGGTCGGCCGCGACAGCCGCTTTAGCGGCGGCGCTTTGCGGCGATGAACCCCAACCAATCGCACTGGCGCCAAGCTGCCAAGCTGCGGTCGCCAAAGCGTCGTCTTCTAGCGCCCGAGCTTGAGCACAGATCGCGATCACATCAGCTAATTCACGAACCGAATCAAGGTCGCCAAGTTCGGCCAGCTGCGCTAGACCAAAGGCGTAGAGACGGTCGCCAGCGAGGATGTTGAGGTCGGCGTCGTCGGTGCGAAGGATCCGCGAACTGCCGCCGTGGAGCAAAAAGCCCTCGTAGACAGCCTCGACGACGACGGCGATCTGGGCTTCGCGATCGACCGACCGCGGGCCGGCGGCGGCGAGCGCGCCTAGAGCTGGATCATCTTCGCCGAGCAGGAGCTCACCGTTGGTGATCAGAACCTCAGCCAAAAGTCCGCCGTCCTCGCCCAGCTGCTCGGCCACGCTGGCCAGCGCGATCCTCGTCTGCTCGCTACTCACGCAATCTCCGCGAAGGCGGCGGCGGCGATCTCGATCGTCTGCTCGACCTGCGCAGGCGTGTGCGCAAGCGACGGGAACCAGGTTTCAAACTGAGATGGCGGCGGATAGACGCCACGGGCCAAGAGTGCACGACACCAGCTGCCGTAGAGCTCAAGATCGCAGCGCTGCGCTGAGGCGTAATCAACGACAGGGTGCTCGCTGAAGAAGACTGTGAAAAGCCCGGTCGTGTGGACGACATCGACAGGCACGCCAGCTTCTCCAGCGGCCTCCCGGATGCCGGATGCCAGCGCCTCGGTCGTCGCTTGAAGACGAATGTAGGCGGCGTCGTCAAGGCGCCGCAGCGTCGTCAGTCCGGCAGCGACGGCGAGCGGATTTCCGCTCAGAGTTCCCGCTTGGTAGACGTCGCCGGCTGGGGCGATCATCTCCATCAGCTGGCGCGATCCACCGTAGGCGGCGGCGGGGAGCCCGCCACCGAAGATCTTGCCGAGGGCGGTCAGGTCGGGAATCACTCCGGTCAGCTCCTGCGCTCCACCGGAGGCGACTCGGAAGCCGCTGATCACCTCATCGAAGACAAGTAGCGCGCCGGTCGCCGTCGCGCGCTCGCGCAGCAGCTCAAGGAACCCGTCGGCCGGAGGCACGAGCCCCATGTTGGCTGGGTAGGGCTCGGCGAGGATCGCGGCGAACTCGTGCTGCTCGGTTGCCTCGATCAGCGCCTGCGGGTCGTTCCAAGGAACGATCACAGTCGCCGCCGTTGCCGCGCTGGGGACCCCCGGACTGCTCGGAATCGCGGCCGTCGCTAGGCCGCTGCCAGCCTCGGCCAGTAGCCCGTCGAGGTGGCCGTGGTAGGCGCCAGCAAACTTGAGCAGCTTCTCGCGGCCGGTCGCGGCGCGCGCTAAACGGATTGCGCTCATCGCCGCTTCGGTACCGGAGCTGGTCATCCGCAGCATCTCGATGCTGGGGAATCGTCGCGACACCTCTTCAGCTATCTCTACCTCTCCTGCTGTCGGCGCGCCGTAGGTGGTGCCGGCCGCGGCAGCCTCGGTGATCGCAGCGATTACCTCAGGGTCGGCGTGGCCAAGGATCAGCGGCCCCCAAGAGCAGACGTAATCGATGTAGGTGTTGCCGTCTACGTCGGTCAGCTCGGCGCCCTCGCCGCGCTCAATGAAGATCGGGTCGCGGCCGATCGAGCGCATCGCGCGGACGGGAGAATTGACGCCCCCCGGCAGGTACTGAAGCGCCCGCGCGTAAAGCTCAGCGGAGCGCGTGTCGCGCAGCGAAACGCTCACTAGACGCCACCGTACTCCCGCTCCCAATCGCGGAAATCATCGGTGAAGTAGAGCAGGCGAATCTTCTTAAACTCGGTGCTTGAGTAGAGCGTTGCTCGCTCTTCGATCGGAAACTCAGCTGCGATCGCGTCAAGGATCGCGTCGCATTCTTCCTTCGAGCGCCCGTGGGCCATAGTGAAAATCTGGTAGGGCCAGTCGGCGTAAGTTGGCCGCTCATAGCAGTGAGAGACGCCCCGGTAAGCCGCCATCTGCGGGCCGATCTCGGCGATCTTGTCAGCCGGAACCTTCCAGACGCCCATCCCGTTGGCTGAGAAGCCGGCGCGGCGGTGGTAAAGGATTCCAGCGACGCGGCGCAGCAGCCCGCGCTCCTTCATCGCTTCGAGATGCGCGAGCAGCTCGTCAACGCTGATCCCAAGCTCCTGCGCGGCGCCAACCCATGGCTCGCTGACAACCGGCAGGCTGCCTTGCGTTGCGCGGATAACGGCGCGGTCAAAGTCGTCGTAATCCTGCGCCTCAAGATCAACCGGCTCTTCGGCCACTCCTCGCTTGGCGAGCGTGTCGGTGTCGCCGCTCATCTCGAGGTCCATCCGGATCTTGAACAGCTTCAGCGTTGGCAGCTGGCGGATCGACTCGGCGCCGGTCAGATCCTGCAGCACGTCGAGCGTTCCCTGCAGCCCAAGCTGTGAATCCTCTTCAACGGCCAACGTGAACCACATGTTGAAGTCGTGATTGCGCAGGTAGTTGTGCGAGACGCCGGGGTGTGAGTTGACGATCTTCGCGGCGCGCCACGGATGCTCCGGATCAACCTTCGCGGCGACGAGCATCGATCCATAGCCGAGTGCGCGCGTGTCATAGATCGGCGTGACCTGCCGGATGATGCGGTCTTTCAGCAGTCGCTCGATGCTGACCAAGACCTCGTCCTCAGTGATTCCTGCCTCAAGCGCAACGGCCTCGTAAGGGCGCGCTGCGATCGGGAACGAGCCTTGCATCAGGTCGAGCAGCTTGCGATCAAGATCGCTCAGCTTGACGGCTGCGCCGTCTTTGCGGCTGCGAATCTTTGGCGTTGCTGTTACGTCTTTTGAAGCCATCGGGCTGCATCCTTCGCGTGGTAGGTGATGACGAAATCTGCTCCGGCGCGGCGGATCGAAGTTAGGAGCTCAAGAACAGCACTCTGCTCATCGAGTGCTCCAACTGCGGCCGCCGCTTTTACCATCGCATACTCGCCGCTCACGTTGTACGCAGCTAGCGGCGCTCCCGTTTCATCGGCAACGCGCCGAATCACGTCGAGGTAGGGAATTGCTGGCTTGACCATCAGCGCGTCGGCGCCTTCTTCAAGGTCGAGCTGCGCTTCGCGGACGGCCTCGCGCAGATTGGCCGGATCCATCTGATAGCCACGACGGTCGCCAAAAGCTGGCGCACCGTCGGCCGCCTCACGGAACGGTCCATAAAAAGCGGAGGCGAACTTGGCGCTGTAGGCGAGAATCGCAACGTCTTCGTAACCGGCCTCGTCGAGCGCCGCGCGGATGAAGCCAACGCGACCATCCATCATGTCGCTCGGGGCGATCACGTCGGCGCCGGCGGCGGCTTGGCTGACCGCGGTCCTAGCCAGCAGCTCCAGAGCAGCGTCGTTATCGACCTCGCGCGAACCGTTGAGCGGGCCGCAGTGGCCGTGGTCGGTGTACTCGCAGAGGCAGCAGTCGGCGATCAGAACCAGATCGGGGTGGGCGGCCTTGATCGCGCTAATCGCCTGTTGCACTCCGCCCTCAGGGTCCCAAGCACCGGAGCCTTCGGCGTCCTTTTCAGCCGGAATGCCAAAGAAGAGCATCGCGGGAATTCCAAGCGCGAGGCACTCTGCCGCCTCGGAGAGCGCGCCGCTGACCGGCTGGCGGCTGACGCCAGGCATTGCCTCGATCGGCTGCGGCGTGTCGAGCGCTGCTTCGACGAAGATCGGCAGCACTAGATCGCCGGCATCGAGGCGCGTCTCGCGCACCAGCTCGCGCAGCGCCGGGGTTCGGCGCAGGCGGCGCATTCGGGTCAGCGGAAAGGCCATCGCTGCCAATGGTAGGGACGGCGCTCTCACCGGGCGGGAGCGAAGCTGCGAAAGTCTGCCCTGATGGCTTCAGATCAAGCAACAATCTGCTTCGTTGGCGACCTCGTCGGCAGCTGCGGACGGCGCACGCTGCTCTCGCTGCTGCCTGCAATCCGCGAGCGCTACGAGCCAACATTCCTCGTCGTCAACGGCGAGAACGTCGCCGGCGGGCTGGGAATCACGCCGAAGATCGCCGATGAGCTGTTCGAGGCCGGGGTCGACGTAATCACGCTCGGTAACCACTCCTACCGCCGCGCCGAGATTCTCCCCTACCTCGATCAGCACGAGCCGATTCTGCGCCCGGCCAACTATCTGCGCTCGCAGCCCGGCCACGGCCACTGCATCGTCGAGAAGGACGGCGTCAAGCTCGGCGTCGTAAACCTTTCCGGCAATCTCTTCCTCGACCCCGCCCACCCTGCTTTTCAAGCCGCCGACAGCGCCGTCGAGGAGCTAATCAAGGGCGGCGCCGACCAGATCCTCGTCGACATGCACGCCGAAGCGACGAGTGAGAAGGTCGCGCTCGGTTGGTACCTCGACGGGCAGGTCAGCGCCGTCGTCGGCACGCACACGCACATCCCAACCGCCGACGCGCGCGTGCTGCCCGGTGGCACGGCGTTCATCACCGACGTCGGAATGACCGGCGCGCGCGGTGGCGTGATCGGCGTCAAGCGCGAGCAGGCTGTTGGCTCGCTGGTCTCAGGAATGCGCGTTCAGTTCGAGCCGTCGGACGACGACCCGTGGCTAAACGCAGTGATCATCCGCTGCCAGGGCCCGCGGCGGGCGGAGTCGATCGAGCAACTCCTACTGGCCGCTCCGGCCAGCCCTCGCGCAGCCCTGTAAGAGCAGGGCGGCCGAGGAAGGCGATCAGCGCCAGCGGGATTAACCAAGCGAGGTAGAGGTAGAACCAGTAGGTCGCCGAGAGCTGCACGGCCGCCATGATCGCGCCGGCGATCGCAGCAAGCGTGATGATGTTGCGCCGCCGCGGAATGAAAAAGGCGGCGAGCGCCAGTAGAACCGTCGCGCCCTGAACAAACTTCTGCGCCGTCTGCCAACCACCGCCGTAGAAACCCCAGACCGAGAATGGCGCTTCGCGGCCGAATTGGTAGCCGAGCGTGTGATCCCAGAAGTCGTTCAGGCTCGTCGTCGGCGCAAAGATCGCGGCCGTAACAACGACGACCAAGACCACGCCCAGGCAGTAAGCGGCCAGCCGCTTCAGCCGCGCCGAGCGTGGCTGGGTCGAATCCCAAAGCCCGTCACCAGCAAAGAGCGGCAGCAGCGCCAGCGGCGCGAACTTCGTCAGCCCGGCAGCGACGCTGAACGCGCCACGCGCGATCGGCTGGCGGTGGAGCCAGATCGCGGCCAGCACGAGCGCCGCGGGAATAGCGTCGTTGCTACCCGAGTTGGTGACGTAGACGGTGAACGGAAAGGCCAGCCAGGCGTAGGCGAGGACGACGCCGAGCGCGTTGTCGCGTAGTCGCCTTCCGATCAGGAACAGCAGCGCCGTGCAGGCAACGTCAACGAAACCGGCGACGGCGTGAGCGGCGGGCAGGTCGTCCCACGTCCCTTGCCAGGGCCAGATCCATTCAAACGGAACGTAAAGCAGGTAGAGCAGCGGGCCGTAGGTATCTCCACTGCCGTTGTCGAACGGGAACGAACCGTAGATCTCTCGACCGTGGCTGAACTTATCGGCGCCGATCACGCCGGCGTAACCAACGTCGATCACATTCCCGTCAACAATGTTCAGGCCGGCGCGAAAGCCGATCAAGAAGAGTCCGATCACAGCTAGCCAGCGCCAAGGGATAAGCAGCCGCAGCGGCGGCGGGCGGGCGGCGGGGCGCAGCCCAATGAAGAGCAGCCGCGCGACCAGCCAGGCCAGTAGGGCGCTGCTGATCGGCACCGAGACGGCGAGCTTTGCGTCGTTGAAGAAGGCCAGCGAAACGCTAAAGCCGAGCAGCGCAAGAAGATCGAAGTGGAGCCAGCGAAAAGGCTTGCGCCAGTCGAAGAACGGAAGCAGGAAGGCGATGCAGAGTGGGATCCAAATCCAAGGCGAGTTGACTGAGCGGCCGAAGGCGCCGGGGTAGCCGCGAGCCATCGACCAGGCGACCTGAAAGCCGTCCCAAACTTCGGTCACGGTTCCGTTCGCAGCGATCTTCGCCAGCGCAACCTGCTTTGGGTCCTTGCCTTTGCTGAAGAGGCTGACCTCCCAGCTGCCGGCCGCTTTGCGCACCGCGCTGATCGATGCACCGCGGTGCGCGCGGCGCTGCTCGATGAAGATGTCGGTCGCAGAGGCGATCGCCTCTGCGCGGTCAGCGGTCAGAGGCGCTGGCGCCGGGCTGCCTCCAAATGCGCTCGCCGGCGG
>JAEMTR010000169.1:415-3139 GCA_016462245.1 Solirubrobacteraceae bacterium | reverse complement strand
TACGTCCACCACTCGATGGCCAGCACGCACATGATCTACGAGCCTGATGGCTTTGACTTCTACGAGGCGATTCTCTGCGTCGGGCCCTACATGGCGCTCGAAACCCGCCGCCGCGAGGAGCTCCAGGGGCTGCCAGCGAAGCAGCTGATCGAGCACGGCTACGGGCGGCTCGACACGATTATCGAGCGACGCGCCGAGCTGACCGATCAGCAGCGCGCGCCGAACGAGCAGCCGCTGGTCGTCGTCGCGCCGTCGTGGGGGCCGCACTGCCTCTTTGAGAGCTGCGGCGAGGCTGTCATCGAAGCGCTGCTGGCGACCGGCGCCGCCGTTATCGCGCGGCCACACCCGATGACGCGCAAGCACACCGGTGCGTCTATCGACAAGCTCGCTGAGCGCTTCGCCGGCGACCCGAACTTCTCACTCGAAGAGAACGTCGCCTCGCAGGATTCGCTCCAGCGCGCCGACCTTATGGTCAGCGATTGGTCGGGGGCGGCGCTGGAGTTCGCCTTTGGAACCGAGCGACCGGTGCTCTTTATTGATGTGCCGCGGAAGATCAATAATCCGGGCTACGAAGAGCTTGGGATCGAGCCGTTCGAGGCGACAGTGCGCGAGCAGATCGGCAAGGTCGTCGCGCCTGGCGACGCGGAGCAGATTGCCGGCGCGGTAGCTGAGCTGGTCGGTGACCGAGATGGCTGGATCGATTCGATCCGCTCTGCGCGCGAAGCGAACATTTACAACGTCGGCCGCAGCGGCGCCGTTGCAGCCGACGTGATCGCTGAGAAGGCAGACCGTTATCTTCAGCGTGGAGCCGCCTGATGAGTACAGAGCCCGCCGAAATAATCGCCCAGATCGCCGCGCTTCAGCCAGCGGCCGCAGCAGCGGCCGAAGGGCAGATCAGCAGCGCAGCAGTCGTCAGCGCAAGGCTCGGAGAGGGCGTAGCAGCGCCGGGCGAGGCGCGCACCGAGATCAACGAGCTCTGCCGCCAGATCGACGTCTTCAAGCGGCTCCAGGCCGATTACAGCGCGGACTGGAAGCCGAATAAGGAAGCGCCGCTAGCAGCGCCCGAAGTTGTGGCTGGAGCGACCTGCATCCTACTGGTCAACGCTGAGCCAGCGGCAGCCGGCAACGACGCCGACGGTTGGTCGCTGAAGTGCCTCAACAGCGCGCTGAAAGCAATCGAGCAGAACGAGCAACTACCCCTGCGGGCCGAACTCAGCGGCTGGGCCCAGGCCAGCTTCAGCGCCGCTGTCGCCAACAGTCAGGGCGCACAATGAGCCGCCAGATTCCACTCACCGTGCTGGCATGGGAAGGGCCGCAGGCGCGTGCCTACCTTGCGCGGATGAAGCGAGCTGGAATGGCGCCGGAGCGGATTATTTTGATGATCAAAGATCCGCGCAGCGGCCCGCTAGCGAAGGTCACCGGACGCGGCCTTGCGAAGGCCGAGAAGGCTCAGGAGCGGGCGCACAACTTCCACCCGCACCGCACGCGCGCCAGTAACCGCGAGCTGATGGCGGCGATCACGAGCGGCCTCGCCAGCCAGCTCGATGACCCTGCCGGTTTGATCTCGGAGATCTTCGACTCCTTCTCCTACGACGACTTTGGCGCGCCGGTCGAGCGCGTCGCCGTCAGCGGCTACCGCGACCCAGCGCTGCGCGAGGCGATCGCTGCCAGTGGCGCCGAGCTGCTGCTGTTCAGCGGCGGCGGGATCATGCCGGCCGAAATCCTTGAGCTGCCGGGACTACGCGTGATCCACGTCCACACCGGTTTTCTCCCCGACGTGCGCGGCGCCGACGTGCTGCTTTGGTCGCTGATGGTCCGTGGGCGGCCGGGTGTTTCAGCCTTCCTGATGACGCCGCGGCTCGACGACGGCGACCTGCTCGGCGCGACTGAGCTTCCACCGCTGGCGATTCGACTAGCGGCCGCCGATCGTCCCGACGACGAGACGCTATACCGCTCGCTCTTCTCGTTCATCGATCCCCTGATCCGCGCCGAGTTCGTTGTCAGTCAAGTTCTCGAACCGGCCACAGACTTTGCCGCGCTGCCCGCCACGCCGCAAGATCTGAACATCGGCGTGACCTTTCATTTCATGGCCTCGCAGCTGCGCAGCGCAGCGCTGGCGCAGCTCTTCCCCGCGGCCTAACTTCCGCTCAGTCGCCGGAAGCGGCAACAGCGCGGTAAAGCTCGTTCGCGGTTAGCCCGGTTAGGCCCGCGATCACGGTCGCCGCCGGGCGCGGCTTGGCGCCGGCTGCGACCAGCTCACGGACTGCCTGCTCAGCGCTGGCACGGTCGCTGCTGCCGGCCTGCGCAGCGCCAACCACGAGCACCACTTCGCCCTTTGGCGGCGCTGGGGCGAAGCGCTCAGCGAGTTCAGCAGCGCTGCCGCGGACGACCTCCTCGAAGCGCTTCGTCATTTCGCGGCAGAGCGCCACCGGCCGCTCAGCGTCGAGCTCCGCCAGCAGCGCCAGCGTCGCCCCCGCGCGCCGCGGCGACTCGAAGGCGACGAGCGTCTCGTCGTTCTCAAGCAGCTCCAGCAGCTCGCCGCGCTTGCGCGGCAGAAAGCCGACGAAGCGCCAGCGCTCGGCAGGCAGCCCCGAGGCAACGAGCGCCGTCAGCACCGAGCTTGGCCCCGGCAGCACCTCGACCGTCAGCCCAGCCGCCAGCGCGGCCTGCAGCAGCACGAAGCCGGGGTCGCTAATTAGCGGCGTGCCAGCGTCGCTAACAAGC
>JAEMTR010000169.1:0-405 GCA_016462245.1 Solirubrobacteraceae bacterium | reverse complement strand
GCGCAACGGCCTCACCGCCGCTGATCCGCTTGATCAGCCCAGGAGTCGCGCGCTTCTCAGCGTGCTCGTCGTAACGAACGCGCGGCGTCGTGATCTCGTAGCGATCAAGCAGAACCTTCGTCGTGCGCGTGTCCTCGCAGGCGATCACGTCGGCGCTGCGCAACGCTTCGATCGCGCGCAGCGTGATGTCCTCAAGGTTGCCGATCGGCGTCGGGCAGACGATCAGTCGCCCACGCGCGGCGGCGCTCACGACTGCGCCAAATGCTCGAAGGCCAAAACCGCCGCGCCGATCACGCCTGCATCAGCGCCAAACTCGGCTGGCACGACGGCGACGTTGGCGCCCAGCGAAGCGAGCGCCTCGCGCTCGACTACCTCGCGCGCCGGATCCAGCAGCAGGTCCCCAGC
>JAEMTR010000168.1 GCA_016462245.1 Solirubrobacteraceae bacterium | reverse complement strand
CGAGCGGCTGCAGGCCTGCGAGGCCGATCGCCACATCAACCTGCCCGAGGCGCCATGCGCGACCGAATGAGTCGGTGATCAGCACCGCCGGGTGGCCGGGGAGGGCGGCGCGTAGCGCGCGGGCGCTTGCGTCAGGGTCGCGCGGAAGCAGCACGAGCCTCCCCACGCCGCCGGCGTTTGAGCCGTCTACACCGGCGTTGGCGCAGATCAGGCCGTGGTGGGTGCGGCAGATCAGCAGCTCGCCGCTGTCGCGGATGATCTCGGCGCTTTGACTAAGAATTACCTCGACTTGGCGCGGGTCGCGGCCTTGGCGTTCAGCGATCTCGATTGCCTTCGGTGACGGCTCGACGGCCGCTAGCTCAACGACCGACCCTTCGGCCTTGGAGACGATCTTGTGCGCGACGACGAGCAGGTCGTCGGAGCGGAGAGGTTCAACGCAAGCTCCGCTGATCAGCGCGGCGACGTCGTCGCCGGCGTGGATCTCCGGCAGTCCTTCGACTGCCAGCAGTTCGATCCGGCTCACCGCGGGCCGAGCCGCCCGATCACGGCGCGTGTGTGCGGCGCGACGCTTGAGTCGGCCTGCTCCAGCGCTGCGCTCAAGGCGTCGATGTCGTCGGCAGTGTCAACGTCGAGCCCAATTCCAAAGCTGGTCTCAACCCGCGCCTGCGCACCGGCGTCGGCAGCGATCTGCTGGTGGCGCTGACAGCTTCGCTCGCCGAACGATGGGCTGATAACGCCGGGCGGAGTGAGGAGCAACGCGTTGGTGCCGCTGCCGTGGCGGTCGGGAATGATCACAACCTCGTTGTCGGCGAGCGACTCGATCAGCGAGTCGATCTCGGTTGGGTCAACGGCTGGAATGTCGCCGGCGATCAGCAGCGTGTGGAAGGCGCCGTCAGCAACAGCCCAGTCGATCCCGCGCTGAGCGGCCTCGCTGTGGCCTTCATTCGGATCATCGGCAACAACCTGCGCTCCGGCTCCGCGCGCGAGTGCTTCGGCTCCGGGCTCGCTCGTTACGACGACGATGTCATCAACGAGCTCGCAGCGGCGCAGCGCGGCGAGTACGTCGCTGAGCATCCCTGTCGCCAGCGCAAGCCGCTGCGCAGCTGAGATGCCACCGTTTGCCAGCCGCGCTTTGGCGGAAGGGAAACGCTTGACCGGCAACACTGCAACGAGGCTCATAGTCAGAGGGATAGCGCGTCTACTGCTGCCAGTGCGTTGCGGGCAACTATCCGCCGCGCCTGAGGCGAGTTCATTAGCGTCGACGCGACCGTCACCTTGAGCCCCGGCAGCGCTATCGGCTGATCGGTCATCAGCCCGTCTATTAGCCCGTCGTAGGCGGCGGCGATCCCCGCGGCATCGACGCTCAAGCCGGCGTGCTTCATGAACTCCGCCGTCGGGCCCTTCAGCACTGCGCCGCCAACGATTGGCGAGACCGCGAGGACCGGCGCTGGAGCGTCGATGAGCGCATCGCAGAGGCCAGGCAGTTCGAGGATCGGACCGATTGAGATCACCGGATTCGATGGGCCGATGATGATCGCCCGCGCGCTGGCAATTGCTTCCAGCACCTCAGCGCTCGGCCTTGCCTGCTCGATCCCAATCAGCCGGACGCCATCGACCGGGCCCTTCCCTTGCTCAGAGATCAGGAACTGCTGTAGCCCGTGCCAGCTACCGCGAGCCTGCACCTGGGTGTGGA
Organism: Solirubrobacteraceae bacterium; assembly: GCA_016462245.1. GTDB lineage: Bacteria > Actinomycetota > Thermoleophilia > Solirubrobacterales > Solirubrobacteraceae > F1-60-MAGs163. The sequence goes on along the minus strand of JAEMTR010000168.1, from coordinate 1,451 downwards.
CCGTTTGGTTGCTCATCGGCAGTACCCGCGCCTCAACGCCGATCGCATTAGTTAGCAGCGCCATCGCCCGCGTCGGTGAGCTTCCACGCTCCAGCAGGCGCCTGCGTTCAGCGCACCAAGCGATGTCGCGGTCGCCAAGGTTGAACCAGACGCTGCTGCCGTGGCGGCGGAGCCCGTCCATCGCGTGAAAAGTGTCGCCATCGATTCCCCAGCCCCGCGAGTCGATCAAGTCGGCGAGCGTGAAACTAATTAGGTCTGGATCAGGCGAGACGGGGACGCCATAGATCTCGATGTCGTCGCCGGTGTTGGCGATGACGACGAGATCCTCACCTACAAGGTCAAGCAGCCCGCGGGCGAGCTTCGCGCCGCCGGTGCCGCCTGCGAGGACGACTACCGGGCCGCGGCTCACAGCCCTGTGATGCGGATGCCGGCGTGCGCCTTGTTGCGGATGTTGATGCCGATCATCAAAGCCGTCAGCGATTCCGTGATCCGAGAATTCTCCAGTCGCCCAGCATCAACGGCGCGCAGCCCGCCGACGATATGCACCCCTTCCGGCAAGAGCGAGGCGGCCTGCTGCGCCGCCGAACCCTGCCAGACGCCGAGGATCTGAGTTGGCTTGCCGCCGACCTGCGCTGCGAGCGGAACGGTTGCATCAATCACGAGCTGGCCGGGCGTCAGCGACTCCGAGATCTGTTTGATCGTCTTGGCCTGGGCGCTGAAGGGGACGGAGAGAACGACGACCGGTGAGACCGCCGCGGCGGCAACGTTGTCGACTCCTTCGACTGCGGCGCCGGGGACGGCGGCGACGACCGCGGCGGCAGCTTCAGCGGCGCGCTGCGCTTCGCGCGAGCCGAGCACAAGTGGAACGCCAGCCTGCGCCCAGCGCAGCGCAAGGCCTTGGCCGAGGGCGCCGCTGGCGCCGATGATCGAGACAGAGGAAGGCAAGGGCATCGGCGCGGAGTATAGGTTTCAGCGCATGAGACTTGAGAAGAAGTTGGCGCTTGTGACAGGTGGGGCGAGCGGAATTGGCGCTGCGACATGCCGCCGGCTTGCCGCAGAAGGCGCGACGGTTGTAGTTGCCGACCTCCAGATCGACGCCGCCCGTGAACTCGCGGGGGAGATCAGCGGCGTCGCAATCGAGCTCGATGTCACAGACTTTGCCGCCGTCCACAGCAGCTTCGAAGCTGTCGCCGCCGAGCACGGGCAGATCGACATTCTCGTCAACAACGCTGGCACCGACCGCTTCGCTTTCTTCATCCACACCGACGAGGAGCTTTGGGACTTTCTGCTCGCCGTCAACGTCAAGGGCGTCTTCAACTGCACCCACGCAGTGCTGCCAGCGATGCACGAGCGCAAAGCTGGAGTGATCGTCAATGTCGCCAGCGAGGCGGGGCGCACCGGCTCGCCGGGGTCGGTTGTCTACTCGACCGCCAAGGCCGGAGTGATCGGCT
>JAEMTR010000167.1 GCA_016462245.1 Solirubrobacteraceae bacterium | reverse complement strand
GGACGGACGATGCCGCCGTGGGCTGCCATTCCGTTGACGGCGCCACCCATGCCGTGCTCGCGCACGCCGAAGTAAACGTTGCGGCCCGCACCGGTCTGCGTGTAGTGCTCGCTCTCGCCGCCAGGGAAGACGGTCCTCGTTGAACCGCTTAGGTCGGCGGCGCCGCCGACCATCGTCGGCACGTGGCTGGCGAAGGCTTCCATCGCCTTGCCGCCGGCAACGCGGGTTGACATCTTCTCGGCGCCCCAGACAGGAGGCAGAGTCTCGTCAAAGCCCGGCATCGGCTTGCCGGCCCAAGCGCAGTCCCACTCTTCAACGCGCTCAGGGTTTGCGAGCTTCCAAGCCTCAAAGCGGGCGGTCCACTCTGCCTTCTCGGCGGCGCCGCGATCCTTCTGGTCCATGTGCGCGCCAACGTCATCGGGCACGTAGAAGTGCTTGTCCGGATCCCAGCCCATTACCTCTTTGGTCGCGCGGACCTCGTCCTCGCCGAGCGGCGAGCCGTGGGCGCCACTGGTGCCCTGCTTCTTCGGTGACGGGTAACCGATGATCGAACGGATCCGCACCAGTGAGGGGCGGTCCTTCTCCTGAATCGCACGGTCGATCGCGCGCTCCACCTCGTCAAGGTCGTTGACGTTCTCAACGTGCTCAACGTGCCAGCCGTAGGCCTCGAAGCGCTTCGTCGTGTCCTCCTTGTAGCTGAGCGAGGTTGGGCCGTCGAGCGAGATGTCGTTGTCGTCGTAGCAGTAGACGAGCCGGTCAAGCTTTAGGTGGCCAGCGAGCGAAGCGGCCTCAGAGGAGATCCCTTCCATTAGGTCACCGTCGGTGACGATGCCGAAGATGCGGTGGTCCTGGACCTCGGCGCCGAAGCGCTGACGGAGGAAGTTCTCAGCGATCGCCATCCCGACGCCGTTGGCGAAGCCCTGCCCGAGCGGGCCAGTTGTGACCTCTACTCCAGGCGTCGGGTGCTCCGGGTCTAGCTCCGGGTGGCCGGGAGTGATTGAACCCCACTGGCGGAACTGCTTGATGTCGTCCATCGAAACGCCGTAGCCGCTGAGATGAAGCATCGAATAGAGCAGCATCGAACCGTGGCCGCCGCTGAGCACGAAGCGATCGCGATCCGGCCAATGCGGGTCGGTTGGATCGAAACGCATGATCTTCTGGAACAGGACGTAGGCGACAGGCGCCATTCCAAGCGGCAATCCGGGGTGCCCCGAGTTCGCCTTCTGAACCGCGTCCATCGAGAGGGCGCGGATCGTGTCAACTGATTGCTGGTCTAGTTCGTCGCTCATAGCTGTGGAGTATCCACTAGCGAGCAGATCGAGGTGCTGCGAGTCTGTGAAAAGTTCGGTCAGTCGGACTTGTCGGACTTGCCCGACTTGACCTTCTTCTTCTGATCGTCGCCGCTCTCGATCGCTGGCGATGAACGGGCGGCTCGCAGCTCGTAGTCCTTGCGGACGCTGTGGTCGGCGGTCGAGAGCACCTTGTCGGCCTTCAGCGCGCGGCCGAGAGCCTCGCGCGGGCCGCGCCCCATGACCGACATCACTTGGTTTAGAGGACCAACTGAGCGCGGTACGAAGACATCAAAACGGGGCTGCTTGAGCGCCGAGAGAATCTCGTCGGCAACGTCCTGCGGCAGCGCCTGCTTGACGGCGCGCGTCTCAGCAAGACCACCTCCGAGCTCGGTCTGAACTGCGACCGGCATCACGCAGGAGACCTCAACGCCAGTTCCCCGCAGCTCGGAACGGATCGCTTCGCTCATTCCGACGACGTAATGCTTTGTGCCGCAGTAGGTGGCACCGTGGGCGTAACCGGCCTTGCCGGCAGCCGAGGCGATGTTGACGACGTGTCCGTGCCCTCGCGCGACCATCGACGGAATTGTGAGTCGGCAGCCGTAGTCGACGCCGTAGATGTTGATGTCGATCATCCGCTTCGTCGTCGCCATATCCTCATCGAGGTATGGGCCGAGCTGCATGATCCCGGCGTTGTTGATGATCACGTCGATCGGGCCCATCTGTTCTTCGACGGCGGCTACGAAGGCCGAGAATGAATCGAAGTCGGTGACGTCGAGCTGGAGTCCGATTGTGCCGGCGCCGATCTCGCCAGCAGTCTGAGCCGCGAGCGGGCCGTCGAGGTCGCCGATCGCAACCTTCATGCCGGTGCGCGAGAGAGTTTGCGCTGTGCTCTTGCCGATTCCGCGAGCACCGCCGGTGATCGCGACAATTTGACCTACGAGATTGCGTTCTTGCTTAGCCATTTTGCTACTCCTTCGGACGTCCTTCGGCAGTAAGTAAAAGCTACCGCAAGCGGTGATCGGGCGTCACTTATCCTCGCCCCGCTCAGTCCAAGCCGGGCCGTCCTCGCGGTAGAGGTCGTCGCCGCCAAGGACGGTGCTGAAGCTGCGCCGTAGGATTTGGCGATCGAGCTTCCATGAGCGGTTTTCGATGTACCAGAGGTCAAGTTCGATCCGCTCGTCCCACGGCAGCCCGGCGCGGCCATTGACTTGAGCCCAGCCCGTAATGCCAGGGCGAACGGTGAGCCGACCGCGCTGGCGCGGCGTGTACTGCTCAACCTGCGAGGCGACGGTTGGCCTTGGCCCGATGATCGCCATCTCACCGCGCAGCACGTTGATCAGGTTTGGCAGCTCGTCGACCGAGCTGCGCCGCAGCAGCGCGCCGAGCCGCGTGATGCGCTCGTCGTTCTCAGCAACGGCAAGGCCGGCGCCGAGATTCTCCGCGCCGCTGACCATCGTTCGAAGCTTGATCACTTCAAACTCGTGGCCGTCAAGGCCGACGCGGCGCTGGCGGTAGATCGGTGAGCCGCGCGACTCGAGCGGGACGGCGATAAGTGCGAGCAGAAGCAGCGGCGAGGTGACGACCAAGGCTGCCGCAGCGGTAACGAGATCAAAAAGGCGGCGCAGCATCAGCGCGTTCCCTCCGGCGGCGCCCAGCCGGCAGGCGTGCCGTGGCGCAGGTAATCCCAGAGACCAGCGGCGATCGAGGCCGTCGTCAAGACGTAGTAGCGGGCAACCAGCAGCGGCCCCAATGGGATTACGGCTCCGAGCAGCGCGGCCAGCAGTAACAACAACTGCAAGGCAAGCGTTACGAGATAGACGGTTCCCTGACCGAGCAGAATCAAGTTGGCTGCGAAGACGACGAGGTGCA